>NZ_JBFUBK010000004.1:0-110721 GCF_056405815.1 Pseudomonas sp. P1_F1_2
ATACCGCTATCGCGAGCAAGCTCGGCTCCTACAGGTCCTTCGCTCGGCATATAACTTGCTGCGTTCCAGCCATTCCACGGCTGGAAGACACCCATGCTCCACTCCCACCTCACTACCCTCAACGCTGTCTCTCTGGTGCTCAACACCTTCAAGGCCGAAGGCCTTTCCAGCGAGGCATTACTGGCCGGCAGCGGTATCAGCGCGGCAGACCTGAGTCGGGCGGACACGCGTATCACGACTAACCAAGAGATGCTGGTGTGCGCCAATGCTGTCGCTTTACGCCACGACATTGGCCTGGAGCTGGGCCGGCGAATGCACGTTTCGTCCTACGGTATGCTCGGGTACGCCTTACTCACCAGCGCCACTTTAGGTGACGCCTTGCAACTGGCCCTGCACTATCCGGCGCTGCTGGGAACACTGTTCGAACTGAGCCTGAAAGAAGATAACGAACGCATCTGGCTCACCGCTGGCGACTATCGGGAAAACCCGGCACTGGCACCGTTCAATGTGGAATTTTGCCTGGTGTCGATGAAAGTCATCTGCGAAGACCTGCTCGGCCGACCTTTGCCGCTACTGGGCGCACGCTTCGAGTACTCGGCACCGGACTATCAGGCACGCTACACCGAACGTTTCGACTGCCCCTTGCAGTTCGACGCCGCGTCCAACGCCTTTGCTTTCGACAAAAGCTGGCTGGATCAGCCCCTGCCGCTGGCCGACGCCATTACCCACCAGGCCATGGCCGAACGCTGCCGCAAGCAAAACACCGAATTCACCGGGCGTCAGGCCTGGCTGGGGCGTATCCGCCAACTCCTCGCCACCCAGTTGAGCGCGGCGCCGGGCCTGGACGGTCTGGCCGAACAGTTGAATTGTTCGGCGCGTACTTTGCGACGACATCTCAAGGACCTGGGATGCAGCTATCAGGAACTGCTCGATGAGCTGCGGTTCGAACAGGCCAAGCGAATGCTCTGCGAGGATCAACTGCCGATCTATCGGATTGCCGAGGCATTGGGGTTCAGCGAGACCGCGAGTTTCCGCCATGCGTTTGTGCGCTGGAGCGGCGTGGCGCCGAGTCAGTTCAGGCCACACCGATAACCCCTGTGGGAGCGGGCTTGCCCGCGAAGAGGCCAGTACATTCGACGCATCTCCATTGACTGGACCACCGCTTTCGCGGGCAAGCCCGCTCCCACAGGTTTGGCATTCCAAGCCCAATGTTGAAGCGTCGTCGCGCCATTAAGGGGCGAATTTCGGTCAAATCTTTTGGCCATATTTATCCCCTTTTGGCCTTTCCTGCCGTTCTCTCAAACCCCGCCTCCCGCAAGACTGTGATCAACCGAATCAGCCTGCGGAGAACAAGAAAATGCTGACGATCTACTCAGACGATCACCACCTTCACCATGGCCGTTGCGAATTGATCGACGGGCAACTCAAGCCGTGCTTTGAGATGCCGTCGCGCGCCGACCATGTGTTGCAACGCGTGAAAAAGCAGAATCTGGGCCCGGTCGAAGCACCCCAAGATTTCGGCCTTGAGCCGATCGCGCGCATTCACAGTCGCGACTACCTCGATTTTTTCAAAGGTGCCTGGGCACGCTGGACCGAATTCAACACCGACGGCGACTTGCTGCCCTACACCTGGCCGGCCCGAACCCTGCGCCGGATCATCCCCACCAGCCTGCACGGCCAGCTCGGTTATTACAGCTTCGACGGCGGCGCACCGATCACGGCCGGTACCTGGCAAGCGGCGTACAGCGCAGCGCAAGTGGCGTTGACCGCTCAAGCCGAAATCCAGCGTGGAGCGCGCAGTGCCTTCGCGCTGTGCCGCCCACCGGGACATCACGCTGCCAGCGATTTGATGGGTGGTTATTGCTACCTCAACAACGCCGCCATCGCCGCTCAAGCGTTCCTCGATCAGGGCCACAGGAAGGTCGCGATCCTCGACGTCGATTACCACCACGGCAACGGTACCCAATCGATTTTCTACGGGCGCAGCGACGTGCTGTTCGCCTCGATTCACGGCCACCCGGAAGCGGAATTTCCATTCTTCCTCGGCTATGAAGACGAATTCGGCGAAGGCCCGGGGGAAGGCTTCAACTTCAACTACCCGTTGCCCGCCGGCAGCGGCTGGGACACCTGGAGCGCAGCCCTGGATCAGGCCTGCCAAGAGATCGAAAAGTACGGCGCTGACATTGTCGTGGTTTCCCTGGGCGTCGATACGTTCAAGGACGACCCCATCTCCCAATTCAAACTCGACAGCCCGGATTACCTGGCCATGGGCGAGCGCATCGCGCGCCTCGGCAAGCCGACGCTGTTCGTGATGGAAGGCGGTTACGCGGTAGAAGAAATCGGCATCAATGCCGTCAACGTTCTCGAAGGTTTTGAAAGCGCCCACTGAGGAATTAGAACAATGAATCGACTCAAGCGTTTTATCATCCCCACCCTGTGCGCCACGGTGCTCAGCGGTGCGGTTCATGCTGAAGAACGAACGTTGCGCGTCTACAACTGGTTCGACTACATCACCCCCAAGGCGCTGGAAGACTTCAAGGCACAGAACACCCAGACCAAACTGGTCTACGACATTTTCGACACCAACGAAGCACTGGAGGCCAAGCTGCTGACCGGCAACTCCGGCTATGACGTCGTGGTGCCGTCCAACGTGTTCCTCGCCAAGCAGATCGAAGCCGGTGTGTTCCAGCCAGTGGATCGCAGCAAGTTGCCGAACTGGAACCACCTCGATCCGAAGCTGATGAAGCTGATTGAGGCCAACGATCCGGGCAACAAGTTCGCCGTGCCGTACATGTACGGCACCATCCTGATCGGTTTCAACCCGGACAAGGTCAAGGCTGCACTGGGCGCCGACGCGCCGGTGGACAGCTGGGATCTGATCTTCAAGGAAGAGAACATCAGCAAGCTCAAGCAATGCGGCGTCGCCCTGCTCGACTCACCGTCGGAGATCCTGCCGCTGGCCCTGCAACACCTCGGCCTGGACCCCAACAGCAAAAAGCCTGCGGACTACGACAAGGCTGAAGCGCTGCTGATGAAGATCCGCCCGTACGTCACTTACTTCCACTCGTCCAAGTACATGGCCGACATTGCCAACGGCGACATCTGCGTCGCGGTCGGTTATTCCGGCAGCTTCTCCCAGGCCGCCAACCGCGCCAAGGAAGCCAAGAACGGTGTGATCGTTGACATGCGCTTGCCCAAGGAAGGTGCGCCGATCTGGTTCGACATGCTCGCCATCCCCAAAGGTGCGAAGAATCCGGAAGACGCCTACACCTTCATCAACTACTTGCTGCAGCCGCAAGTGATTGCGCCGGTCAGCGACTTCGTCGGCTACCCGAACCCGAACAAGGACGCCACGCAATTGGTCGACCCGGCGATTCGCAACAATCCGAACCTGTACCCGACCGAAACGGCGATGAGCACGCTGTACACCCTGCAACCCCTGCCGCGCGATGCCGAACGTGCGCGGACACGGGCCTGGACCAAGATCAAGTCAGGCACCTGACACATTGATGAAATGGAAGACCCGCCAATAAGCGGGTCTTTTTTTGCCTGCAATAACTATCTACCACCTTTCACCTTCGACAGCCCTCTACCTTGCCCCGATACAACGCGGCCCAGTGGCCCGCGTCCTCATCGGCACAAAGGAAATGGCCATGCCCGACACCTCATCCACCCGCCCCGAAGATGTATTGACCCAACTGGTCACTGGCCCCTCGCTCAGGGAAGTGGCGTCGAACGCACTGCGCACCGTGCTCGACGCCGCGTACCCAAGCCTTGATATCGACCCGGTCCAGGCCATGGTCGTGACGCCAACCTGGACGGTCAGCGGCGACCAGGTCACGTCCGGCCCACATCGATACGAGTCACTGACCGACGCACTGGTGCGGCTCACGCTGTCGGCGCAGACCGCGACCTACATCGACGGGGAACACTTCCTGACCCTGCAACCAGGGGTGGAATCGGCGATCCAGTTGCCCGTCAAGATCGACGACATTGGCCGGTTGATCAACCAATTGATCCCGCTACTGTTCGTGTCCTATCAAGAGCAGCAGCTTGATTACTGGAACCAGCCAACAGAAGACGAAACACCACGCTGGCATCAACTTTCAGGCTCACTGCGCAACCTCTGGAACATCGAGCAGGTTTCAGACTGGGATGAGGATAAAAAGGCCATGGCGCTCGCCTTGTTCAACAACCCGGATAAAACCAGCCGAAACCGCAACGACGCCTATACATCGAGGGCCTGCCTGATCGACATCGATGAGCCGGACAAACATCTGTGGGTACTGGATGTGGCCGTGCTGGTGGGTACGCTGGGTACGCGCACGCTGGTGATCAGCCACTCGATCACCGAGGGCTTCAAGCGTTACGACTCACTGCAAGCATTCAGTGAAACGTTGTCCGCACGCGTTGCATCCACATCGGGTTCGCGTACTTTTCAATGGCGTTTGTATGAACCCGCTGGCCACTTTTTCGACCATCAAGCCTGTGCGCTGATTGCTCTCGAAGTCGCCGCTATCGGCCAGCTTCAAGGCACCATCACCAACGGTGGCCTTGCGCATCAAGCCATGACGGCTGCCAGAAACCGCAAAAACGTTGACGAAGGGCGCTTCAGCCGGATTGAGCGCTTGCTGCCTGAGTGGGTGCTCAGTGCTCAACCGGCGGACCTGACCTGCTATAGCCGACACTTGATGGACCTGGCTCAACTTCGGGAGCAACACGGCGGCAAATCCTTTCTGGATGACATTCCACCGCTCCCGGTATTTACGCTGCAAGCACTGAAAGACCAGGTGCTGAAAGATCACCCGGAGGCGACGGACGCCAGGCTCGAAACGATTGAACTCAGCATTACCAGCCAAGTGATCCTGGGCGCCATCGCGGTACCGGGTAAAACCGAAACCGTCACCCTGTCGCTGATCGATCTGGCCCTGCAGAACCTGATTGCCGTGCCGTTGGGCAACAAGACCGTGCGCCGTACCGATGGCAGCGCCGTTGAGTCCTGGATGACACCGGACTACCTGGAAAAGCTGGTCACCGAGGTCGACATCGGTGAAACCTATCCCACGCTGATCAAGCAAAAACTACTCGGTGACGCGAAGGAAACACAACGTCGGCAAAACCTGTTCGCCAGCCACCTGCGTATCCAGCTGCCGCTCCAGGCGTTGCAGTACAAAATTCGTGGCGAGGCAGGCATCGATGATCAGGGCTACCGATTCGTGGTCGCGGCGATGCAGGAAAAGCCCGGCGACCGCTTTGTGGACGGCCAGGAAATCATCATTCGTCCGCTGGCGTTCATTCCGGGGGGACGCACGGGCAACAAGGCTGACGAGGTTGCCAACATGTTCGTCATCGGCCCACGTCTCGCCGACAAGGGGCCCTGCCTGCTCTTTCGTCCGCTGCTTGATCCCCCGCTGTTGCAATATCCCCGCGAAACCAACCTGCTGTATGCAATCAAACATAACCAGACGCTTCGCCAATCCGTGCTGGCCTGGTTGCCGGACGATGTGCGCTTCAACTACTCACAGTACGTATTTACCGGCCAGTTGCCTTCCGTCTGGACACTGTCGCAATGGCTGGTTGATCCAGCATCGGTCCTCGGCATGATGGGGGCCGTCAGGCTGGCGGCAGTGCCACTGGCGCCACTCTCCCTGTCAGCCGTGTTCACCGCCAATGCCAACGCGATGATCACCCTGGCAGACCGGCAGTCAGTCTCCAATGCACAAAGTCGTTGGCAGACCCTCAAGCAAGGGGCGTGGGTGCTGTTCAACATTGCACTGCCATTTCTGGGCAAAACGGCTGCCAGTGCGGCCTGGATCTGGCAAATCATGAGCGACCTGGATCAAGCGAATGAAGCCAGCCAGAAAGGTGACAGTGGCGATGCATGGACGGCATTGACCGACCTGTTCCTGTCATTGGGTATGGTCCTGGCCCATTACGCCGCGACGCGCCACACGACAAGTCGCGCCATTGAAAAGCAGGCTTTGACGCTGAAGCAACAGCCCATACCGAGGCCGACAATCACCGTGATCCGGCTACCCGATATCACCGCTCAACGGCTGCCAGCGAATCACAAGTCCAGCGTTTACACCCAAGGCGCCCTGGCGCGAACGAGCCTGGTGACCCTGCTGGACGGGCTGTCCATTGCAAAACCTGAAGGCCTTTCAGCCCCCTCGACCCAAATCGGCCCCCATCGTTTTTTGAGCCCGCTCAACCAAAAATGGTACGCACAGGTTGGCCAGCGCTGGTTCGAAGTCATGGTCGACGACAACGAATTCGTGCAAATCATCGATACCCGTCAGTCCCCATCAGGGACTGGCCCCCTGCTGACCCGTACCGCGACGGGACAGTGGGTCGTCGACACACGTCTGAGGTTGCGCGGCGGAGGCCGTAGCCGAAAAGCGCTGATGCAGGAAAATACCCGGCGAAAAAACGAATTGCGAAATCAGCTGGAAACCTTCGATTCGAACAAAGCGGTATTGAAGACTGCACTCGAAACCGCAGAGAAAGCGGCTGTCTCTCTCCCTGCGGGAATCGATGATCCCAATGGACGCAGACTGATAGAAACACTGGAAAAACAGATCGCCGTCTACGGCGTCTACATTGAACAGCTCAGGGCATTCAACGCACTGGAGTCCATCATCAACTACCGCGCGGTCCTGGTCAGTTGCCTGGATCAACAGTTGTTGCTGACACAGATGTGGTTCCATCGACAAAACACGGTGTTTGGCACCTGCATGCGTCG
Organism: Pseudomonas sp. P1_F1_2; assembly: GCF_056405815.1. NCBI lineage: Bacteria > Pseudomonadati > Pseudomonadota > Gammaproteobacteria > Pseudomonadales > Pseudomonadaceae > Pseudomonas > Pseudomonas sp. P1_F1_2. Next base: position 6,743 of record NZ_JBFUBK010000004.1, read on the forward strand.
CTCATTGGCCCTGCTTGACGCAGAGCCAATGAACGAATCCACCCTGACACGACACCAGACTCATCAACAGACCAGCGACCTGACCCAGAGGTTTATCGACAAAATCGAATTTGCCCAGGCCCGGATCGACGAGTTGAAACGGCTGGGCAGAGAAGCCACCGAAACCGCCAGGGAATACACGCGAGGACTACCCAGCTTCGACCTGCACGACCTGAAGCTGTTTCAGGTCAGCCTCGCTCAAGAGCTCTGTCTTAATGACACCGGCACAGTCACCACCGAACCTGCCCGTCGGGCACTGGCAAGCCTTGTCGAAGACGCGGGCCTCACCATCCAGTCGTCGCTGGACCTCGCCCAGGAAAATCCCCTGTCGCTACCCGAACGGATTGAGGGCTTCAGCGATCTGGTGGAGCAGTTCGCAACCATCGACCAACGTATTCTCGACTTGCCCGACGAGTACCCCGGGCAATTGCTGCAACCGTCAGTGGACCTGATGCGTCAGCGTATCGAAGCGTTCAATGAACGCGCCGTGAATCACCTGTCGGGGTTGCTGCTTGAACGCAAGACCCTCCAACCGGTGCCTGGCCCATCGCGACCGGCAATGGCCCCGCATCGCCTCATCAAAACGCGTTTCAAAGGCGCCGTCGTCGGCAAGTCCCGAACGCGCGCAAACTCTACCGACACCGATCTGGTCGACGTGACCTCCCCACTCACCGGGAAAGTGATCGCTACATTCCATGAGAAAACGCCCGGTGTCTGGGTCGAGCATGAGTCGGTCAAAACGGTCGTCCCCCCCGTCATACCTCCAACGCTGACGGTCAGCGTGCAAAACGGTGAATCGTTACTGACACAGCTGGAATCTTTCATCCGACGTACCGAGGCCCACTCAAAAGCCGATCGACGTATTCCGCTGGAAATCGAGGAGATGTTTCATCAGCAGGCCCGCCGAATGGATGCGGCAGCGGACACCATCGAAAATGCCCTGACCGATAGCAACTCCACCGAAGGCGGCCCGGGATCGGCGGTCACCGTGGCCAAAAGGCTAAACGATGAGGCGGTCGCGCTTTACAAAAAAGGCACCGATGTCCGTATCAGCATGACCAAGCGACAGCCGCCCACCGCGGGCCGCGTTGAATGGCTGCACAGCAGGGGCCAGGTGACCATCCACAGGATCGGTAAACCACTGCCGGAACATCAACGTTTGAAAGGACCACGCAAAGACTATCTGGACGAGTATGAGATTCGCGATCACGAAACCCGCAAAGTCCTTTGGTACGCGCACTTTCACTACCCGGCGTCTGACAGCCCACGAGCTGCCTTCTCTGCTGCACACTTGAAGACCGTCGAACAACGCGGTTTAGGGGGATCGCACGAAAAGCGTGATGAGTTGAACGCTCATCAGTCCATTGCCATCTATCGCTCTGAAATCAACCAACGACTGGCTGCTGCATTGTTCTTCAAGTAAACCCGGGAACCCAGGCACTGCTTATGGACGCCAGATCGCTTCCAAACGCCCGAGTGCAGCGCTGATCGCCGATTCCGGCACTGCCGCAAACCCCAGGACCAGCCCTGCGCGCTGGTCCACCGGTGTTTGCGAATCCGGCAGCCAGTAATTGCTTAATGCGTTGATCTCGACATCGGCGCTGGCCGCTTTTTCCACCAGTTCTTGCTCCCGGGCTTGAGAGTCGACCGCCACCGTCAAATGCAGCCCTGCCGCGACGCTCGGCAGGCTGCCAATCCCGGGAATGTTCTGCGGCCAACCGGCCAGCAACGTATTACGCCGGCTCAGGGCGGCACGGCGCATGCGGCGGATATGACGCTGAAAGTGCCCGGCAGCCATGAATTCGGCCATCACCGCTTGAGTGCTCACTTCGGAATGCCGCACGTCCACAGCGCGCCGTTGAGAGAATGCCTGCACCAGGGTCGGCGGCAACACCAGATAACCCAGACGCAGTGCCGGGAAAGCGACTTTGCCAAACGTCCCGACGTACAAAACCCGTCCCTGCCGATCGAGTGCCGCCAGCGGCGCCAGCGGCGCACCGCTGTATCGGTACTCACCATCGTAATCGTCCTCGACGATCCAGCCTTGGGTGCGTTCGGCCCATGCCAATAATTCCAGGCGCCGTGCCAGGCTCATCACCACACCGGTCGGGTATTGATGCGACGGCGTGACATAAGCGAGGCGACAATCCTTGAGCCCTGCCAATTCGCGACAATCGATACCCTCGCTGTCCACCGCCACACCGTGCAATCGCGCACCGGCCACGGCGAACGCATGGCCCGCTGCCCGATACCCCGGATTCTCGATCGCCACCCCATCACCCGGCTCCACCAGCAGCTGTGCACAAAGGCTAATTCCCTGTTGCGCGCCACTGGTGATCACTATTTGCTCAGCCGAACACTGCATGCCCCGCGAGCTGCGCAAATACGCAGCAATCAGACCGCGCAAACGCGCATCGCCCGCCGGATCGCCGTAACACAACTGCTGTAAATCCGGTTTGCGCCAGAAAGCCGCGTTCAGCTTGGCCCAGACTTCGAAAGGAAACAGATCAAATGCCGGAACACCGACCCGGAAGGCACGCGGCGGTCCACTCGGCGGCAGGGCTAAATGGTTCTTTTCAACGCGACCCAATGCGCCGCTGTGGATAACTTTACTGGATGGAATCACAGGTAAATCCAGCCAATTTGTGGATAAAGCTGTGGGTAACCCTGTTGAAAACCCTGTGGATACTTTTGTGGATAATTTTTTCGACGGTAACGCGGCCTGGGGCAGTTGCGCGACGTAAGTCCCGTCGCCCACTCGGCCTTCGATAAAGCCTTCGGCATAGAGTTGATCGTAAGCGCGGACCACACTGTTTCGGGAAATCGCCAGCGCCGCCGCCAGATCCCGACTGGCCGGCAGTCGCGTGCCGCTGGCCAGTCGCCCGTCGAGCACTCGCACCCGTAACGCCTGATACAGCTGGCGACTGAGGCCCTGGCGACGATCGAGTTCGATGCCTGCCGGGTTGAATGAGAGGGAAAGCGGCGCGTCCGTCATGGTAATGGACCTATGAAATTGGTCGGTAATGGCTCTTACAACAGACCAATAGCCTGCCTAGGATGGAGGCATTCGCCAAGGGATATTTCCATGTACAACCCCAGCAGCTTTGCCATCAAAGATTTGGATGAACTGCGCCAGCAGATCCTCGGCACCCGCCTCGCCATGGTGGTTACCCACGGCGAGCAAGGCCTGCAAGCCAGCCACCTGCCGTTGCTATTCAATCCTGACCAAGGCCCGAAGGGCACGCTCTACGGCCACTTCGCCCGGGCCAATCCACAGTGGAAGGCATTGCAGGACGGCGCTGAAGCCCTGGTGATCTTTGCCGGTGCCGATGCCTACGTCAGCCCGGGGTTTTATCCGAGCAAAGCCGAGCACGGCAAAGTCGTGCCAACCTGGAACTACGTCGCGGTACACGCCTACGGTACCGCCGAAGTGTTCAGCGATACGGATCGCCTGCTCGACCTGGTCAGCGCGCTGACCGATCGCCACGAAGCCAGCCGCGCGCAACCCTGGAAAGTCGCCGACGCCCCCGCTGATTACATCGACGGCATGCTCAAAGCCATTGTCGGGTTTGCCCTGCCGATCCAGCGCCTGGAAGGCAAACGCAAACTCAGCCAGAACCGCAGCCCTGAAGACATTGCCGGTGTGCGCGAGGGGCTCACCGCCAGCCCTGATGTACACGACCAGGCCCTCGCCCACTTGATGCGTTAAGGAATAAACATGAGTCAGATTGAAATCCGCCAGGTCAGCGCCGACGATCACGCCGCCTGGCTGCCGCTGTGGCAAGCCTACCTGCGTTTCTATAACACCGAGTTACCCGAGGCGGTCACTGACAGCACTTGGCAGCGCTTGCTTGACCCGAGCGAACCGACCCACGCCGCACTGGCCTGGGCCGATGGCAAAGCCGTCGGCATGGTGCATTTCATCTACCATCGCTCGAACTGGAGCATCGAAAACTCCTGCTACCTGCAAGACTTGCTGGTGTCGCCTGAAACCCGTGGCACCGGGGTCGGCCGCCAGCTCATTGAATTCGTCTACACCACTGCCAAAGTGGACGGTTGCTGCAAAGTCCACTGGCTGACACACGAAACCAACGCCACCGCGATCCAGCTCTACGAGCGCATCGCCGAGCGCCCCGGTTTCATTCAGTTTCGCAAAGCCCTTTAAGGTTCAAGGAGAACACCATGTCGACTTCACTCGCAGACTGGAAAGGCGTCCCGGCGCCCACCGTTAAAGCTCTCGAAGGGCGCTTCATTCGCTTGGAAAAACTCGACCCGGTGCGTCATGCCGACGGTTTGTTCAAGGCCTTGCAAGGCCCCGGTGCCGACCCGAAGCTCTGGGACTATTTGCCCTACGGACCGTTCCCGGAACGGAGCGTGTTTAACGATTGGTTGAACAACCATGCAGCCAATAGCGATCCGTATTTCTTCAGCGTGATCGACCGTGCCAGCGGTGAGGTGCAGGGCATTCTCAGCCTGATGTCGATCGTCCCGGCGCAAGGACGCATCGAAATCGGCCACGTGACCTTCGGCGCCCCCATGCAGCGCTCGCCGAAAAGTACCGAGGCGATTTACCTGCTGGCCAAGGAGTCGTTTGCACTGGGATACCGACGCCTGGAGTGGAAATGCAACAACGGCAATGCCCGCTCGAAGTACGCCGCCGAGCGATTGGGGTTCAGTTTTGAGGGGGTCTTCCGCCAGCACATGGTGGTGAAAGGACAGAACCGGGATACCGCCTGGTATTCGATTCTGGACTCGGAATGGCCGGCGATTGGCGCCGGGTTCGAGCGGTGGTTGAGCGATGAAAACCAGACGGATTCGGGGCAGCTGAAAACGTTGGTGGAGTGCCGCGCGTAATCCTCGTGTCTGCCAGCACGCCTTCGCGGGCACGCTAGCCCGCGAAGCTTTTGATGTGCGTTAGTTTCAGCTCAAATCGCGCCGAATCCGCACGACGCCCATCTTCAGCCCAAATGGTCAAAACACTGCATTCAGCGATTTCAGCGTTTGATTCCCTTCCCCAAGTTCGATATGCACCAGCGTGCGCACTGAGATTTTGCACATTTTTGCAAATTGAGTCTGGTGCAGGCCTGTGACTTCTACCCGTAATCGACGAACCGCCTCGCCTATTTCAAGAGTGCATTGAGCCAACCCTTCTTGAATACTTTCGATGAGCACGGTGCGCTCTGCAACGGTCATGCTCATGTCAGGTCCCACTCTTTCAAACGCTGCTCCAGATTTTTCAAGGCAATCGCCGGGTGATTCATTGTCGCGTCGGGCAAGCCACTGGCAGTCAAAATATCGGGGAGTGCCGCCAGGCGTTTGGCATCCTCGCGCAATCGTGCGAAGGGTTCCGACAGGTCACTCAATGCGGCCAGCGGATCATTCGGATCGGCGATGTCAGCCAGTGCTCGACATACTCCTCGCCAATCAACATCACCCGCTCTCTCCAACTCTTTTGGCCACTTGGTGGTTCGTGTGACACCCTCGTCGTCCATTGCCATCGGTGCCAGGTCATAGATAGGTGCCAAGCGGAACGAGGCGGTGTCGTGAATGATTGCGGTGTTGCGCCCGTGGTTATCTGAGTTACCAAGGATTTTATTGAGCAGATCACGTCGCAGATAGTCAGCCACGAGATTCGGGATTTGGTCCATCTGCCCAGCATCACGCCAGAGTCCGGCACGCATCCGGATGACGTCCATGTGGTCCATCAGGCTACCGGGCGTGGTTATTTGTGCCAGAGAGTAGATCGACTCAACTGCAAAGTGCATTCAACTTCTCAAAAGCACTTTGTAAAATGCATTAAATTGCGCATAAAGGACGGCGGATGGTTAAAAACCGCAGAATAATGCAGATTTCAACTGCATACATCATTCTGTAAAAACCCTCCGGCATGCCATCCGAAGCACGCAACCTCAATGACCAAAATGCGCCAGGCCGACTCTGGCTGTAAGCCATCGGCGGCTATGGCAAGCCGTAATCATGGGCTGATAGGACCGTGGCGGATAAGTTTCTACATTGCGAAAGCCAGCCACGTCTCGATTAGCTGTAAGAAAGGTCTTCATTTCAAACGGCTAAAAATTGCCGAATTCCAACGGTGGGTAATTTTCTACTTATCTATCTGACACCGCCTGCATACCCGCCGGAAGCGGCTGACATCGGTATCCAGGCGCTCTCCATAGAGTTTGGTCTTCTTTTCATGAAGGCTAAATTCAATGTCTGTTCAGCACAAATACCGACCCCATCACTTGGCGCTGGCCATCGCACTTGCGCTGGGTTGCACTGAAGTTTTTGCCCAACAAAGTCCTGTCGAAAACACGGCCCCCGCGCTTGAAACGCCGGATCAGGTCTTGGCAGCGCTTGATGTGTTCATCAGTGCCCCTGACACCAATAAGGTCATCATCGGCAAAACAGTGGACGGTGTTAACCGAGTCTTCAGTGACGACAATGATCTGGTCACCGTATCCCGCCACGGGAGCATCACCGGATTGATTGACGGTGGTGGCGGCACCAATATTCTGCAACTGGATACGGCGAGCGCTGGCACGTTAGGCGACAGTCGAAATTTCGAAGGACTGGATCTCAAACGTGGCACCTGGACCTTGAATGGTGCCGAGGGTGACTTCAACTCAGGCGCCTTGGTGCGCCCCAAAACGAAGCTAGTCAATAACAGTAACGTCCTGGGAGATGCCTTGACCCAAGGCACGCTCGTCAACAACGGCAGGATTGGCGGCGGAGTCACCGTGCAATCAGGTGGCATCCTGAATAACCCGGGTACGATCGAAGGCGACGTCTTTATTCACGAAAAAGGGGTATTTGCGGGCGGTGGTCGCACGGGTTCGCTGGAGGTAAACGGAAAATTTTTGGTGGATAAGGTGCACGGCGCCCCAAAAGTTAAGGGTGACCTGAAGCTTTCCAACACTGCCGAACTGGTCTACGAGGTCCACCCTGAACGCAAAAGTGAAACGATAGTAGTCGATGGCACCGCCACGCTCGGTGGCGCCACACTGAACATCGCTGCCGCACCCGGTGACTACCCGACAATCAGCGCAAACAGCATTCTTGTGGCCGATAAAATCGAGGGCCGATTTGGCAATGTGATCAACAACCTTGTCTTTTTGACGCCTGTTGTCCTATACGACGATCCTAAGAAAGTCGACTTGGTCTTGACCCGAAACGATGTACCTATCGAAAGCATCGCGACTTCGAAGAACGGACAGGAATTAGGAGCAAGTATTGAGGAGCCGAGAGGGCAGACGCCATCTGAAAACACCTCCCCCGTTACTGCCAATGAATCATCTTCGACCCCAACGCCATCCAGCCCCAAAAACGCCGCAGTCGTGGCCCTGCTGGCCAGCGACAAGACAACCGCATCCCATGCCATCGAGCAACTGGCCGGCGGCACCACCGCCAATCTCGCCAAGGCAACGCTCTCCAGCGCCAACCCGGTGAGCACAACCATGCTCTCGGCCATGCGCCAACTGGACAGCGCCAGCAACTACAACTCCGGCAGAAACCGCAACAACGCTCCACGGTTGGCCGCGGGCAGCGAAGACAACGGCAGGGTCTGGCTTCAAGCGTTAGGTCATGGCGGAACACTGGATCGTGAAGTTGACCCCTTGAAACACGCCACCCAAGGCCTGGTGCTGGGCGCCGATTGGGGCATCGATGATGAATGGCGTATCGGGATGATGGGTGGCAAATCCGAAACACGCCTCGATAGCCGCGACCTCGATGGCGATCTCGACAGCTGGTATCTGGGCGCCTATGCCTTGCGCCAGAACGGCCCCATGTCGCTGCGATTGGGCGCGACTTATGGCAATCACGACGGCAACACCAAACGCCGGGTGGCCTTCAAAGGTTTCAGCGATCGCCCGGAAGGCCGTTACGACGCCAACACCCAGCAGGCTTTCGCTGAAGTGGGTTACAACCTGGGGCGTGCCAACGTCAGCATCGAACCGTTCGCCAGCCTTGGCTACGAACGCTATCAGCGTGACAGCTACACGGAAAAAGGTGGCGCTGCGGCGCTGAAAGTTCAGGGCCAGACCCAGAACAATATGAGCACCACGTTCGGCCTGCGCCTGGCGAAACTCAATGTGCTGAATAACGGCATGCAACTGACGCCGCGATTCAGTGCCAGCTGGAAACACACCTACGGTGATGTCGCCAGCGATTCCCGTCAACGACTGGCAACGGGCGGTAGAAACTACACCGTTTCCGGTGCGCCGCTGGACCGTAACAACCTGGCAGTCGATGCAGGACTGGACCTTGGATTATCAGCAAGACATACGCTGGGTGTCGGCGTTAACGGCGAGATGGGCACCGACAGTCGAAGCCATGGTGTCACCGGCCAATGGCGGATGAATTTCTGACCACCACAAATTAGCGGCGAAAAAAAAGGGGAGCACATGCCCCCCCGAGGTTTAAAGCGGTCAATCGAGGCTGTTAAATCAGCCTTCGATTTCGATCAGGATTTCGCCCGGATTGACCCGGTCGCCCTTGGCCACGTGAATGGCGGTGACTTTGCCGGCGATGGCCGATTGGACTTCGGTTTCCATCTTCATCGCTTCGGTGATCAGCACGGCCTGGCCGGCTTTCACGGTATCGCCTTCCTTGACCAGCACATCGACGATGTTGCCCGGCATGGTGGTGCTGACGTGGCCCGGCGCAGTGGCTTGCTTGCGCTTGCTGCTGCCGCCGCCGACGAATTCGTTGAGCGGCTCGAACACCACTTCTTCCGGCATGCCGTCGATGGACAGGTAGAAGTGACGCTTGCCCTCAGCCTTGACGCCGACACCGGTGATGTCGACGCGGTAGGTCTCGCCGTGAACGTCGATGACGAACTCGGTCGGCACGCCTTCGCCACCGGCCGAGGTCACGCGACCGGCTTCAGGAATCGGTAGCAGCACTTCAGGGGTCAGGGTGCCGGCAGCGCGTTCTTCGAGGAACTTGCGACCGATGTCCGGGAACATTGCGTAGGTCAGCACGTCTTCTTCGGACTTGGCCACGGTGCCAATTTCAGCACGCAGTTTGGCCATTTCCGGCTTGAGCAGATCGGCTGGACGAACGTCGATCACTTCTTCGCTACCGATTGCCTGGCGACGCAGTTGTTCGTTAACAGTGCCCGGCGCCTTGCCGTAGCCGCCTTGCAAGTAGAGCTTCACTTCGTTGGTGATGGTTTTGTAGCGCTCGCCAGCCAGCACGTTGAAGAACGCCTGGGTGCCGACGATTTGCGAGGTCGGCGTTACCAGCGGCGGGAAGCCGAGGTCTTCGCGAACGCGCGGGATTTCAGCCAGCACTTCGCTCATGCGGTTCAGCGCGCCCTGCTCTTTCAACTGGTTGGCCAGGTTGGAAATCATCCCGCCCGGTACCTGGTTGACTTGAACTCGGGTGTCGACGGCGGTGAACTCACTTTCGAACTGGTGGTACTTCTTGCGCACGGCGTAGAAGTACAGACCGATCTCTTGCAGCAGCTCCAGGTTCAGGCCGGTATCGAACTCGCTGCCTTTAAGGGCGGCGACCATCGATTCGGTGCCAGGGTGGCTGGTGCCCCAGGCGAAGCTGGAGATCGCGGTGTCGATGTGGTCGGCACCGTTTTCGATGGCCTTCATTTGGCACATCGCGGCCAGACCGGCCGTGTCGTGCGAGTGGATGAACACTGGCAGCGACTGCTCGGATTTCAATGCCTTGACCAGCTCACCGGTCGCGTACGGTGTCAGCAGGCCGGCCATGTCCTTGATCGCCACCGAGTCGCAACCCATGGCTTCCATTTGCTTGGCTTGCGCCACGAATGCCTCAATGGTGTGCACTGGGCTGGTGGTGTAAGCGATGGTGCCTTGAGCGTGTTTGCCCGACGCTTTCACCGCTTCGATGGCCACGCGCAGGTTACGCACGTCGTTCATTGCATCGAAGATACGGAACACGTCGATACCGTTGACCGCGGCTTTGGCGACGAAGGCTTTGACCACGTCGTCGCTGTAGTGGCGGTAACCCAGCAGGTTCTGGCCACGCAGGAGCATTTGCAGACGAGTGTTAGGCAGTGCCGCGCGCAGCTGGCGCAGACGCTCCCACGGGTCTTCTTTCAGAAAGCGTACGCAGGCGTCGAAGGTCGCGCCGCCCCAGCATTCCAGCGACCAGTAGCCGACTTTGTCGAGCTTGTCGCAGATCGGCAGCATGTCTTCGGTGCGCATGCGGGTGGCGAGCAGCGATTGGTGGGCGTCGCGCAGGATGGTGTCGGTTACGTGAATCTTCTTAGTCATTGTTATATTCCTCACAGGCCTGCGTGGGCGGCGATGGCGGCGGCGATGGCCAGGGCCAGCTCTTCGGGTTTGCGCTTGATCGAGTAGTTGGTCAGTTCAGGATGGCTTTCAACGAAGCTGGTATTGAACTGGCCGCTACGGAATTCCGGGTTACGCAGGATTTCCTGGTAGTACGCGGCGGTGGTCTTGACCCCTTGCAGACGCATGTCGTCCAAGGCACGCAAGCCACGGTCCATCGCTTCTTCCCAGGTCAACGCCCACACCACCAGTTTCAGGCACATGGAGTCGTAGAACGGCGGAATGGTGTAACCGGTGTAGATCGCCGTGTCGGTACGCACACCGGGGCCGCCGGGTGCGTAGTAACGGGTGATCTTGCCGAAGCTCGGCAGGAAGTTGTTTTTCGGGTCTTCGGCGTTGATCCGGAACTGCAGCGCGAAACCGCGGTGCTGGATGTCTTCCTGTTTCACCGAAAGCGGCAGGCCCGATGCGATGCGGATCTGCTCACGCACGATATCGATGCCGGTGATTTCTTCGGTGATGGTGTGTTCCACCTGCACCCGGGTGTTCATTTCCATGAAGTACACCTCGCCCTCGGCGAGCAAGAACTCCACGGTGCCGGCGTTCTCGTAACCCACGGCCTTGGCTGCACGCACCGACAGGTCGCCGATGTAGGCGCGCTGTTCAGGGGTCAGCTGCGGGCTCGGGGCGATCTCGATCAGTTTCTGGTTGCGACGCTGGATCGAGCAATCACGCTCGAACAGGTGCACCACGTTGCCAAAGCTGTCGCCGAGAATCTGCGCTTCGATGTGCTTTGGATTGACGATGCATTTTTCCAGAAACACTTCCGCCGAACCGAAGGCCTTGGTGGCTTCAGAGATCACGCGCGGGAAGGCTTGTTCAAGTTCTTCGCGGCTGTCGCAGCGACGGATACCACGACCACCACCACCGGAGGTTGCCTTGAGCATCACCGGGTAACCAATACGGTCGCCTTCGACCAAAGCTTCGGCGATGTCCGCGACGTTGCCTTCGGTGCCAGGCGTAACCGGCACGCCGGCCTTGATCATGCTGCGGCGGGCTTCTGTCTTGTCGCCCATACGGCGTATGACTTCAGCCGATGGACCAATGAACTTGATGCCGCGCTCTGCGCAGATATCGGCCAGTTCAGCGTTTTCCGAGAGGAAGCCGTAACCGGGATGCAACGCATCACAACCGGTTTCCACGGCCAGGTTCACCAATTTTCGCGCATTCAGGTAGCCGGCCAATGGCTCGGCACCAATGCTGTGGGCCTCATCCGCACGCTTCACATGCAAGGCATGACGGTCGGCGTCTGAATAGATCGCGACCGAGCGAATGCCCATCTCGGCGCAGGCACGTACGATTCGTACGGCAATCTCACCACGGTTGGCGATCAGGATCTTTTTTATCACTTTTGGAGGTTCCCTTGAGCCTGTGGTACCCACGACCTGCTAGACCAGGTCGACGCGTGACCAAATGTTTCAATTCAGTCGCGGCCCCACACTAGCCCCCACAAGGGATTAACAAAAATGATTAATAATTGGGTTAGGCATAAGTAAAGACTTATAGTTAAGGCATCAGCCTTTGGCGAGAGTCCTTAGATATGCGTAAGTCCTTGATGCGTATGACATTGCGTCAGTTGCAGATTTTCAATGAAGTCTGCGACCTGAGGTCCTACAGCCGAGCAGCCGACGAAATGTCACTCACACAACCAGCCGTCAGCCTACAGATTCGGCAACTTGAGGAGCTGATTGGTCAGCCCTTGTTCGATTATGTCGGCAAAAAACTCTACATGACCGAGGCCGCCGAAGCACTCCAACGTGCCAGCCGGGACATTTTCGGGCGCCTGGAAAACCTCGACATGCAACTCTCGGACATGCAGGGATCTCTTCAAGGGCAGTTGAAGCTGGCGGTGGAATCCAGCGCCAAGTATTTCGTCCCGCACCTGTTTGCCGCGTTCAAGCGCCAGCATCCAGAAGTGAATCTGCAACTGACAGTGGTCAACCGAGGACAGGTGATTCGTCGACTGTCCGATAACCGCGACGACCTGGTGATCATGTCCATGGTGCCCCAGGACATGGGGCTGGAGTTTCTGCCCTTCCTCAACAATCCGATCGTGGCCGTGGCGCCACCGGATCATCCGCTCAGCCACATGGGGCCTCTACGCCTGCAGGACCTTGAGCCTTACACCCTCTTGCTGCGCGAACCCGGTTCCGGAACGCGACTGGCGTGCGAAGAGTATTTCAAGGAAAAGCGCGTGCACTTCAACCAGACCCAGGAAGTCTCGTCAGCCGAAGCCCAGCGTGAATGTGTGTTGGCGGGTCTGGGCGTAGCGCTGTTGACGCGTCACGCCCTGAACCTTGAGTTGGCGACCGGCGGACTGATTGAGTTGCCGGTCGAAGAGCTGCCGCTGTACCGCAGTTGGTGCCTGGTGCAGGCCAAGGCCAAACGGCTGTCACCGGTGGCGCACGCATTCCTTGCGTTTATCCGCAGCGAGCGGATACAGATCAGCGCCCTGGTTGAGCGTTTCGACGGGAAGCTGTCGGCGCGGCCTGCCAGTAGTTGAGCTCCAGCTCAGGAAAATCACCAATCTCGGCCAACAACTGGCGGCGCTCGCAGCGATCTTCGATCGCGCGGCGAAATTCCATGCGGCGCTGATCTTCTTGCTGACGGCGAGTTTTGGCAGCGCTGTTGCGTTCTTCGTAGGGCTGGGCCATTTCGAGTCTCCCAAGGCGATTACGGGAGTTTCAAGATAGGCGCGGGGGATGACGGGCTGGCGGCGGGTGGGTTACAGGCAGATGAAAGTTGTCATGTTTGAGGGCGCCTTCGCGAGCAGGCTCGCACACAGGAGAACGCGATCAAATGTGCGACCCTGGTCCGGGCGGCGTTCCGACGATTAAGGTCGGTACGACCTTACGACGACGTCAGTCGTCCAGCGCTTTCACCGACTTGGGTGACAGCCGCAAGCTGCGAAGGCTGCGCTTGACGCTCTTGAGGTGATTGACCAGGCTCGGCCCGCGCGCCATGGCCACGCCCATCGCCAACACATCGATCACCACCAGGTGAGCGATACGCGAGGTCAGCGGCGTATAGATTTCGGTGTCTTCGTGCACATCGATCGCCAGGTTGACGGTCGACAGCTCAGCCAACGGTGTCTGGCTCGGGCACAAGGTGATGAGCGAGGCGCCACTTTCACGCACGATGTTGGCCGTGATCAGCAGGTCTTTGGAGCGCCCCGACTGGGAAATACAGATCGCCACGTCCGAGGGCTTCAACGTCACTGCCGACATCGCCTGCATATGCGGGTCGGAATACGCCGCCGCTGTCAGCAGCAAACGGAAGAACTTGTGCTGGGCATCCGCCGCCACTGCACCCGATGCGCCAAAGCCATAGAACTCGACACGCTGGGCCTGGGACATGAGCGTGACCGCACGCTGCAACTCCACCGGATCGAGTTTCTCGCGAACCTCCATCAAGGTGTGCAGGGTGGTGTCGAAAATTTTCAGGCTGTAGTCAGCGACGGAGTCGTCTTCATGGATCGCGAACTGGCCGAAGCTCGCACCGGCCGCCAGACTCTGCGCCAGCTTCAGTTTCAAGTCCTGGAACCCGGAGCAACCGATGGCGCGGCAAAAGCGCACGATGGTCGGCTCGCTGATGCCAACGCTGTGGGCCAGGTCGGCCATGGAACTGTGCATCACCGCCGCAGGATCAAGCAGCACGTGGTCTGCGACCTTGAGCTCCGACTTGCGTAAGAGGTGGCGTGACTGGGCGATGTGTTGCAGCAGATTCAAAGGGCTGGACTCTTTGTTATTGGCAGGTGCCGGGGATGTAGCAAGCTTGTAGTTATACTACAAGAATTGGCTTTTTGCCTGCTCAATGCGTAACTCGATGCCCCCATTCCACGCGACATGCGTTCCATGTAGCACTGTGGCCCGAGTTTCGGAGCTGCTACTGGGAATTTGTGTCGTTGCGTAAAAGCGTAGCCAGGTCGTCGGCCTCGACTGGGCGACTGATCAGATAACCTTGCACTTCATCGCAGTGCTCGGTTTTCAGAAACTCCAACTGTTCCTGCCGCTCCACGCCTTCGGCCACCACTTTGAGCGACAAACCGTGCGCCATCGCAATGATCGCCCGGGTAATCGCCGCATCCTCGCTGCCCTCCCCCAGGCCGCGGATAAACGCCTGATCGATCTTCACGTAGTCCACCGGGATGCGTTTGAGGTAGCTCAGGGACGAATACCCGGTGCCGAAATCATCAATCGCCAGCTTCACGCCCAGATTTCGCAGTTGCTGGAAGGTCGCGATGATGTGCTCGACGCTGTCCAGCAACTGGCTTTCAGTAAGTTCGAGTTCCAGGTAGTGCGGCGCCAGGCCGGTTTCTTCCAACACTTGACGCACCAGGCTGACCAGCTTGCCCTGGCGCAATTGATGCACGGACAGATTGACTGACACGCGAATCGGGTCCAGCCCCTGCCGCTGCCACTCGCAGGCTTGCCAACAGGCCTGACGCAAGACGAATTCGCCGATCGGGCCGATCAGGCCGGTTTCCTCGGCCAGGCCGATAAAGTCTCCCGGCGGTACCCGGCCCATGGTCGGGTGATCCCAGCGAACCAACGCTTCAGCGGCATTCAAGCGCCCCGTGGCAAGGCAGAGTTTGGGTTGGTAAAAGACCTTCAGCTGCTTTTCGTCGATGGCTTTGCGCAACTGGTTTTCAAGCTGCAAGCGCTCAAGGGTGCTGGCTTGCAGGCTTTCGGTATAGAACTGGAAGTTGTCTCCGCCCAAGTGCTTGGCGTGCTGCATGGCCATGTTCGACTGACTGACCAACGCGGATATTTCCCGTGCGTTGTCCGGCAGCATGCTGATGCCCATGGACGCACTCACCACCAACTCATGGCCATCAATGGTGACGGGCAACCGCAGTTTGGTCGACAAACGCGTCGCCACTCGCGCCAGGCTGGACAAGTTGCCGTAAGCATCGAACAGCACCGCAAATTCGTCGCCGGAAAGCCTGGCGATCGTGTCAGCCTCTGGCAACGCGTTGACCAGGCGCCGGGACATTTTCTGCAGCAATTGGTCGGCGACGTCATGCCCCAGGCTGTCATTGAGTAGTTTGAAGCGATCCAGATTGATGTGCAGCAATGCCAGGCTACGTCCGCCCTGACGCACCCGTTGATGGGCTTCGTGCAGCCGTTCCCGGAACAGCGAGCGGTTCGCCAGGCCCGTCAATTCGTCGTAGTGAGTCAGATAGCGCATGCGTTCTTCGGATTCGCGGCGGGCCGACAGATCGGCGAAGAAGCCGACGATATGACTCACATTTCCCCGCGAATCGCGCACTGCGTTCAGTTGCAGCCACTGCGGATAGAGTTCGCCGTTTTTCCTGGTCTCCACCAACTCGCCTTGCCACGTCCCGTGCTGCTCCAGCGCCTGATGAATCGCGCCGTAGTGCCGGCGAGCATCGCGACTGCACGGGAGTTCGACAACATTGCGCCCCAGCATGTCGCCGATGTCATAACCGGTGAGGCGGCTGAACGCCTGATTCACAGCGATCAAGGCGTAATTCGGATCGAAAATCATGATGCCTTCGCTGGCGGCTTCGAACACCGTCGCCGCCAGTTGGCGCTGCTCTTCCTGACCTTTGGTTGCGCTGATGTCGCGACGGGTGCCGACCATGCGGATCACCCGGCCGCTTTTACTGCGCTCGACGGCCCGGCCACGGTCTTCGATCCATACCCAATGACCGTCGCCATGCCGCACGCGGTACTCGATCTGGTAATCCTCGGTGCGGCCTTTCAAATGCTCGACCAGTGTGTGCTTCAACACCGGCAGGTCTTCCGGGTGCAGGCGCGGCTTGAGATGGCGCAGCATGGCCGTTACATACTCCGGCGCCAGGCCGAACAATTCCTGAATCTGCGTGTGGTGGACTTCATCGGTTTGCAGGTTCCAGTCCCACAGACCCAGTTCGCTGGCCTTCAGCGCCAATGCCAGGCGCGCTTCACTCTTGCTCAGGGCCTGATTCGCGGCGTCCAGCTCCATGCTGCGCTGGGCCACACGGTTTTCCAACTCGACCTGGGCTTCACGCAATCGGTCTTCGGCGCAGCGGCGCTGGTCGATTTCCTTGGCCAGTTCGTGATTGAGTTGATCGCTGCGGCTTTGCGCTTGCTGCAAGTGCTCGATCAGCGCCTGATTCTGGAAGCGGCGCAGCAACCCGCTGTCGATCAGCCGATTGACCTGCCAGGCGATCACGCTCAACGCGCCCAATAAAATCAACCCGAACCAACCCCAGCCCTGATCCTGTTTATCACCGCCCCAAAATAGATAGGCGATGGCCGGCAACAGGCAGGGCAAGGTAAAGGACAGGAATGCTGGCAGGCTGACGGCGTACGCAACGCTGGCGGAAAGGGCGGCGGCACCGATCAGGCCAAACACCCACGCTTGCTGCATGAAGTTGTCGGCGGGCACCAACGCAATCCCGGCCCCGGCCAGGGTCAGGCCGGTGAGGCCAGAGCCCAGCAAAAACATACGCCACCAAATCGGATGTGCCTGCCGGTCAGGAATCGCCGAATCGAAGGCTGCCACTTGAATTACCCGCAACGCCACCAGCGACAACAGCCACACCAGCCAGATGCTGACCAGGAAATAGCGCTGTGGGCTCCAGAGCAAACCGGCACAGACCAGACCATTGATTAACATGAACAACGTGGGCAGCAGCGACCCCTGGTAAAGCAGTCGCGTGCGTTCGACCGCCATTTCCATTGCGTACTGCTTGCGGATAACCCGAGGCTCCACTGTGGGGCCCGACAGGTCGGTGCTGAGGGTCATAGGCAATGTTCTTGTTCTTATAATGATGAGCATGGGCCCGAAACGTCGACGGAGCATACACAAGCCGATGCACTTGCCAAACTGCTCCAGATCATAAATTCGACAATATTTACGCACCCCGCCACCCCTCCAAAACCCTTGGAGCGCGGCCCGCCAACGCCTGCAGCCAGTGACTGACCGGTCGTCCTTCGTGCATCTTTCATCGGCTAATGCAAAGCTCGGTTTGCCCGGTGTGACGGCGCACCCTAGAATGCCCCGATGCGCGATGATCTCTCCCTTCTGCTGAACTCCCTCAACGATGCCCAACGCCAGGCCGTAGCTGCCTCCGTGGGTCGTCAGTTGGTCCTGGCCGGTGCTGGCTCCGGTAAAACCCGAGTGCTGGTGCACCGTATCGCCTGGTTGATCCAGGTCGAAAACGCCTCGCCCCACTCAATCCTGTCGGTGACCTTCACCAACAAGGCCGCCGCCGAGATGCGTCATCGCATCGAGCAGCTGATGGGTATCAACCCGGCCGGCATGTGGGTAGGTACCTTCCACGGCCTGGCGCACCGCTTGCTGCGGGCGCATTGGCAGGAGGCCGGGCTGAGCCAGACGTTCCAGATTCTCGACAGCGACGATCAGCAACGACTGGTCAAGCGCGTGATCCGCGAGCTGGGGCTGGACGAACAACGCTGGCCGGCCCGGCAGGCCCAGTGGTTCATCAACGGGCAGAAAGACGAAGGTCTGCGTCCGCAACACATTCAAGCCAGCGGCGACCTGTTTCTGGCGACCATGCGCAGCATTTATGAGGCCTATGAGGCCGCGTGCCTGCGCGCCGGCGTGATCGACTTCTCCGAATTGCTCCTGCGTGCCCTCGACCTGTGGCGCGACCATCCGGGCTTGCTGGCTCACTATCAGAAGCGTTTCCGCCACATTCTGGTGGACGAGTTCCAGGACACCAACGCCGTGCAGTACGCCTGGTTGCGTTTGCTGGCCAAGGGCGGCGACAGCCTGATGGTGGTGGGCGACGACGATCAGTCGATCTACGGCTGGCGTGGCGCGAAAATCGAGAACATTTATCAGTATTCCGATGACTTTCCGGATGCCCAAACCATTCGTCTGGAGCAGAACTACCGCTCCACCGCAGGCATTCTCAAAGCCGCCAACGCCCTGATCGCCAACAACACCGGGCGCATGGGCAAAGAGCTGTGGACCGATGGCGGCGAAGGCGAAGCAATCAATCTGTACGCGGCGTTCAACGAACACGACGAAGCACGCTACGTGGTGGAAACCATCGAAAGCGCGCTGAAAACCGGCTTGGCCCGCAGCGATATCGCGATTTTATACCGCTCTAACGCCCAATCGCGCGTTTTGGAAGAAGCCTTGTTGCGCGAGCGCATTCCGTACCGCATCTATGGCGGTCAGCGCTTCTTCGAACGGGCAGAAATCAAGAACGCCATGGCCTACCTGCGTTTGCTGGAAGGCCGGGGTAACGATGCGGCGCTGGAACGGGTGATCAACGTGCCGGCCCGAGGCATCGGCGAGAAAACGGTCGAAGCGATCCGCGACCATGCGCGGCACAGTGATGTGTCGATGTGGGAAGCCATGCGCCTCCTGGTGGCGAACAAAGGCCTGACCGGTCGTGCCGCTGGCGCACTCGGCGCCTTTATCGAGCTGATCGAAAACCTCGCTGCCAAGTGCATGGAAATGCCCCTGCACCTGATGACTCAGACGGTCATTGAGCAATCGGGACTGATTGCTTATCACCAGGCGGAAAAAGGCGAAAAGGGCCAGGCTCGGGTAGAAAACCTTGAGGAACTGGTCAGCGCCGCGCGCAACTTCGAAAACGCTGAAGAAGATGAAGAGCTCACGCCTCTGGCGGCGTTCCTCGGCCATGCGTCGCTGGAAGCCGGGGATACTCAGGCCGACGAGCACGAAGACAGTATTCAGTTGATGACGCTGCACAGCGCCAAGGGCCTGGAATTCCCTTACGTGTTCCTGGTGGGCATGGAAGAAGGCCTGTTCCCACACAAGATGAGCCTGGAAGAGCCTGGCCGTCTCGAGGAAGAACGTCGCCTGGCTTACGTTGGCATCACCC
Organism: Pseudomonas sp. P1_F1_2; assembly: GCF_056405815.1. NCBI lineage: Bacteria > Pseudomonadati > Pseudomonadota > Gammaproteobacteria > Pseudomonadales > Pseudomonadaceae > Pseudomonas > Pseudomonas sp. P1_F1_2. The sequence goes on from NZ_JBFUBK010000004.1 coordinate 25,946, forward strand.
GTGCGATGCAAAACCTGGTGATGACCTACGCTGAAACCCGACGCCTGTACGGCAGCGAAACTTACAACAAGGTCTCGCGTTTCGTACGGGAAGTACCGAAAGGCCTGATCCAGGAAGTGCGGCTGTCCAACAGTGTCAGCCGTCCGTTCGGTGGCAATCAATCGATGAGCGGCAGCAACCTGTTCAGCGGCAGCGAGATTCCGGAAACCGGCTTCAGCCTGGGTCAGACTGTAAGGCACTCGATCTTTGGTGACGGCGTGATCCTCAACTTCGAGGGTTCCGGCGCGCAGGCACGGGTGCAGGTGAACTTCAGCGAAGGCAGCAAGTGGCTGATGCTGGGTTACGCGAAGCTGGAAGCTATCTAATAGCTTTTCTGTGGGAGCGAGCTTGCTCGCGATTGAGATCGCTGCGGTGTATCTGTTAAATCGCGGTGTGGCTATCGCGAGCAAGCTCGCTCCCACAGGGTTTTGTGTTGAGCCTGCCTCAACGGGTTGATCTGACATAAGGCGTAAATCATGGGCTCAGGCTTTTTTTCTTCCTGGACATTCTGGGCCCTGATGTCGGCGGCGTTTGCAGCCATGACCGCGATCTTCGCCAAAATCGGCATCGAAAACGTCAATTCCGACTTCGCCACCCTGCTACGCACCGTAGTGGTATTGGTCAGCCTGGCCTTGATTTTGTACGCCACGGGCCAATATCAGTCATTAGGATCAATCTCTGCCAGGAGCTATCTGTTCCTGTTGCTCTCGGGACTGGCGACGGGCGCCTCCTGGATCTGCTACTTCCGCGCGCTGAAATTGGGGCCGGCCTCGTTGGTCGCTCCGGTGGACAAGCTCAGCGTGGTGCTGGTGGCAGTGCTGGGCGTGATCCTGCTGGACGAAAAACTCGACCTGCGCCAATGGAGCGGGATCGGCCTGATCACGGCCGGTGTGGTCATGCTGGCGCTACGACGCTAGGCAAATCTCCAACAGACCCTATCCACTCGTCCGACGGACCGACATCAAAAGGCCTTATTGCGCTGACCGAAGCTGAACGCAACCTGTCAGGCAAAAGCCCGAAACACTCTGCCGCTAGCCAGTAACACTTCAGCTGTGCAACATGGCGCGCGTGCCATCCACAAATGGGATTACCCTTTATGAAACGTTTTCTTAGCATCGCCATGGCGTTGTGCATCGGCCTGACGATGAGCCTCGACGCCAACGCCAAGCGCTTTGGTGGCGGCAAAAGCGTCGGCGCTGCGCCGACCCACCAAACCAGCCAAATGGCGCCTTCTTCTCCAGGCATGGGCGGCGCTGCGGCGACCGCTGGTGCTGCCGGTGCCGCGGGCGCAGCTGCCAAGGCTGGCGGTGCTTCGCGCTGGCTCGGCCCTCTGGCCGGCATCGCCGCCGGTGGCCTGCTGGCCTCCATGTTCATGGGCGGCGGCTTCCAGGGCATGCAGATCTTCGACATCCTGATCATGGCGGTCATCGCCTTCCTGGTCTTCCGCTTCATCGCCGCTCGTCGTCGCAAGCAGCAGGAGCACATGGCGCCGGCTGGCCACGCGCCGATGCAGCGTGAAGTATTCGAGAACAAGCCTGCGGGCGGTTCGATCTTCGGTGGCTCGGCAGCACCTGCCGCCGCTCGTCCAGTGATCAACGCGCCGGCCTGGTTCAATGAAAAGAACTTCATTGAAGCGGCACGCAACCACTTCCAGTCCCTGCAGCAGCACTGGGACGCCAACGAAATGGACAAGATCGCCGAGTTCGTGACCCCGCAAATGCTCGAGTTCCTCAAGCGCGAACGTGCGGACCTGGGCGACGGTTTCCAGTCCACTTACATTGATAACCTCAATGTTCAGCTGGACGGCGTGGATGATCGTGCCGACAAGACCATCGCCACCCTGACCTTCAGTGGTGTGTCGAAGACCTCGCGTTTCGACCAGGGTGAAGTGTTCAGCGAAAGCTGGAACATGGAGCGTCCACAGGGCGAAAACCAGCCTTGGCTGGTGGCCGGTATCCGCCAGAACGGCTGATCTCCGCTGCGTTAAGCATGCGGCATAAAAAAACCCCAGCTTCGGCTGGGGTTTTCTATTTCGCGGTTGCATCTATAGCGAGCTACTGTATAAACCGCCCCAACTAAACCGCGCCATCAAGCAAGAGGATCCCGGACGTGGAAGAAATCATCGAACAACTGCGTGAAGCCAACGAACCGGTACCGGTCCCCTTGGAGCTGCCTGACGAAGACCTGCTGGTTGAAATCGAAGAACAGCTGTTCATCGACATTCCTTTCGTCTTCAGAGAATTTTTGCTGACCGTCAGCGACGTCGTCTACGGCAGCCTGGAGCCGGTGACCGTCACCGACCCACAATCCCACACCTATCTGCCGGACGTTGCCGCCAACGCCTGGGACGCTGGCGTTGACCGCAGCATGATCCCGATCTGCCAGGACGGTGATGACTATTACCTCGTCGAAGAAGACGGCACCGTGGTGCTGTGGCAAGCCGAAGAAGAACTGATTGCCGAAGAGACTTGGGAATCGGTATGGCACTGGGCGCGGGACGTCTGGCTGGAAAGCTGATTTAGCCTATCCCGACTTTGTAGCAGCTGGCGTAGCCTGCGTTCGGCTGCGCAGCGGCCGCAATATCAGACAACGAGGTGCTGCAGGAAAACCGAGTCATCCGGGTTTACGACTGCTTCGCAGCCGGACGCAGGCTGCTACAGGTCAAATGTCAGTGGCCAGATGCATCGCTGTGGTTGTCCAGGGTTTCAAGCAAGGCCACTTGCATGCGCGTGTGGACGCGGATGAACCAGCGCCAAAGCAGTGCAGCTACGGCGGCAGCCACCACGATGATCAATACCAGCAACTTGTTGGTCGGCAAAATGCTGGCCGACAAGGCTGCCAGTAGCAGGAAAATCACCAGCAGCGAGAGGATCGGAATCACTTCGGCGATCACCCGACGCACTCGCTGTGTGTGGCGGCCGGCCATCTCCGGTTTCACTCCCATCTCTGCCAATAGCATCGACAGCGCCTTGAGCTTGCGATAGGCGGCAATCAGAAACGGCAGCGACAACAGCAGCGCTCCACCCCAGATCAATGCTTTTTGCCAACTCGGGTCGATGATCCAGTCTTGCAGCCAGGTGGACATGTGCCCGGCGAAATACGCGCCAGAGAAGAAGATCGCAACCACCAGCGCCAGATTGACTCCCACCTGCAACAAAATCCGCCGAATCATCGACGCCAGCAATGCACCCTCTCCTTGCGGCTGGATGCTGCGCAGCCATTCGCCGTACATCCCCATCACTCTGCCCAGCCGTTGTGGCATTACGGCAGCCAACTTGAGCGACAGCGGATCGGCTGCGCGAATCAGATACGGTGTCAGCAGTGTGGTAATCACCGAAACAGCCACAGCGACCGGATAGAGAAAGTTGCTGGTGACCTGCAGCGTCATCCCCAGCGCGGCGATGATGAAAGAAAATTCGCCAATCTGCGAAAGTCCCATCCCCACGCGCAGTGAGGTGCGTCCGTCATTCCCGGCGATAAAAGCACCGAGGCCGCAGGACAGCATCTTGCCGAGGACCACCGCCACGGTAATCACGGCGATCGGCCAGGCGTATTGCAGGAGGATCATCGGATCAAGCATCAGGCCGATGGCGACAAAAAAGATCGCACTGAACAAGTCGCGAACCGGCTCGATCAAGCGCTCTATTTTCAGCAATTGCCGAGATTCGGCCATGATCGCGCCAATCAAAAATGCACCCAGCACCATGCTGTATTCCAGCTTCACTACCAGCAGACAGAACCCGAAACACAGCCCCAACACGGTGATCAGCAGCATCTCGTTGCTTTCAAACCTGGCCACGTAAGCCAGCAGCCGCGGCACTAGCAGAATCCCGATGACCAGGGCGACAATCATGAACAGCGAGAGCTTGCCGACCGTGGAAAACACTTCACCGGAGCTGACTGTGCCACTGACCGCGATGCTCGACAGCAACGCAATGATGCCAATACCCAGGATGTCTTCGACAATCAGCACACCGAAAATAAGCTGGGCGAAACGCTCGTTTTTCATCTTCAGGTCGTTGAGCGCCTTGACGATGATGGTGGTCGAGGAAATCGCCAGGATCGCGCCGAGAAACAACGAATCCATGGTGTTCCAGTCAAACCATCGGCCGATCTCGTAGCCGATCCAGATCATCAGCACGATTTCCAGGAACGCAGCGATGAATGCAGTGGCGCCCACTTTGAACAGCTTGCGCAGGCTGAACTCCAGGCCGAGGCAGAACATCAGGAAAATCACCCCCAACTCCGCCAGGGTCTTGATGGTTTCTTCGTCGTGGATCAGGCCGAAGGGCGGTGTGTGCGGACCGATGATGAAGCCGGCGACGATATAGCCCAGCACTACCGGTTGCTTGAGCCGATGGAACAGCACGGTCACCACGCCCGCGATCAGCATGATCACTGCCAGATCCTGAATGAAACTGATGGCATGCATGGGTAGGCCTCCTTGAGCTGGGCTTTTTGGAGGTTAACACCACGACTTGCGCTGCAAAGGCGGTGCAATATATGGAAACAGATGGATGCGGGCGTGACGGCAGCCGCTTGCCCGGCGTCCCGATAACTGTTGGTTTGAAAAAGCTGACAAGGCACCCGCAGAGGTGCGCCCCTGAAATTCTGCCTTGAACCGTGAGAGCGCTATGGAACCCGGAAACGCACAACTGTCGATGACGGTATTGATGACCCCCGACATGGCCAACTTCTCTGGCAATGTCCACGGAGGCACCCTGCTCAAATACCTCGACGAAGTGGCCTACGCGTGCGCCAGCCGTTATGCCGGCCGGTACGTGGTGACCCTGTCGGTGGACCAGGTGATTTTCCGCGAGCCGATTCATGTCGGCGAACTGGTGACCTTTCTGGCTTCGGTCAACTACACCGGCAACACGTCCATGGAGGTGGGCATCAAGGTGGTGACCGAGAACATTCGCGAGCGCTCGGTGCGCCACACCAATAGCTGCTTTTTCACCATGGTCGCGGTGGATGACAACCGCAAGCCCGCAGCCGTCCCGCCGCTGCAACCGCACAACAGCGAAGAAAAACGCCGCTACATCCAGGCGCAGCAGCGTCGGCAGATTCGTCAGGAGCTGGAAAAGCGGTATCAGGAAATCAAGGGTGATGCCTGAGGTCTGTGACCTGCTTTAGATAGCCATCGCGAGCACGCTCCCACATTTGATCTGTGTCGTTCACACATTCAATCTGGGAGTGAGCCTGCTCGCGATGAGGTCAACGCGGAATCAGAGGCTGATCGCCGTCGCTTCGAAACGCACTCGCGGATGCGCAATCCGGTCCTGCGCCCGCACCAGTTCCAGTTCATAGCTGGCACAGGCCTGAGTCTCCAGCAGCACTTCATGCACCGCCGCCGCTGTGAATTCGAAGGCGGCAACCAGACTGTCGCCCAACAACACACGCGCCAGGAACAACCCGGAAGTCAGGTCGCCCACACCCACCGGCTGGCGCGGAAACGCCAACAATGGACGGCGCAGGTGCCAACTGCCCTCGTTTGTCACCAGCAACATCTCGAAGCCATCTGCCGGTTTGCCGGGATAGTCCAGATGCTTGACCAGTATCGCCTTCGGCCCACGCGCCAACAACGCTCGCGCCATGGCCAGGCAATCGAACAACGATTGCGGTTTGCGCCCCGAAAAGCTGTCCAGCTCCAACTGGTTCGGGCACATGAAGTCAGCCACCGAGGCCGCCTCTTCCAGTAGAAAATCGCTCACTTCCGCCGGTACGCTGCAGCCTTTCTCGGGATGCCCCATCACGGGATCGCACAAATACAGCGCTTTGGGATTCATCGACTTGATGCGCGCCACGCCGGTCAGGATCGCCCGCCCCTGAGCCGCACTGCCGAGGTAGCCGGACAGCACGGCATCGCAATTACCCAATTCGCCAATCGCGGCAATGCCTTCTACCAGATCGGGAATCTGGTGCGGTGCCAACACTTCGCCAGCCCACTGACCGTACTGGGTGTGGTTGGAGAACTGCACGGTGTTGAGCGGCCAGACATTCACCCCGACCCGCTGCATCGGGAAAACCGCGGCGCTGTTGCCAGCGTGGCCGAACACCACGTGGGACTGAATGGCGAGCAGATGGGGCGTACGTTTCATGCGGTGAGTTTTCCGTAAAACGATTGAAATTCGAGCCGCGCAGTATGCGACGAAACACAGCCTGTACGACAGACCGGCGACGCAGTTAAGCTGGCACTCTCAAGTTGGAGCAACCTGTTGATGCTGACCCTCGGAAATATCTTCGTGCTTATGTTGCTCGCCACCGGTGGCGCGTGGCTGTGGCACAACCACGGCTTGCGCGAGCGTGCGCTGGAGCGGGTCAAACAGCATTGTGCCAAGCTCGGCATCGAGTTGCTGGACGGCAACGTGGCCTTGAAAAAGATTGCGTTCATCAAAGACGCCAATGGCCGTCGGCGCCTGGCCCGGGTGTATAACTTCGAATTTACCGTGACCGGCGAAACCCGTCACAACGGCACCATCACTCAATTCGGCGCCCATAGCGCGCAGATCGAACTGGCGCCCTATCCGATGCCGTTCGATGACACGCCTGTCGTAGTCGATGTAGCGAAGCCGCGCGCAGAAGTCATCGAGTTGAGCCAATGGCGGCAGGAACACACCAAGTGGCGTCCTTGAATCAAAGGCCTTAACGCACCCGGCAGTCATTCAGGTTTTTTTGCAGCACTTCAACATCTTGCTGCTCACTGAAAATCAGCTCGATCCGCGAATCACCGCGCCATTCGCTGGGCTGCCATTGCAGCGCCGAGTTATCCAAGGCGTTCGCCGATACCCACCCGTCGATGCTGTGGATAACCAGCTTCGCCCGCCGCCAGGCGAGACGTTCAAGCCACTGGCCAATGAGTGCCTTATCAAACGTCTGGCCAGGATGCCAACGCCAACCAATACTCCACCCCCCAGCCTGTTCCTGACTCAAACAAATCGGTAGCGCAGGATCAGTCCAGATAGCCGGCAACTGCGCCAATCCCTTGGGTAAAACGAAGTTATCCACACCCTCTACAGCCTGGGCCTTGAGACCGGGCAATTGGCTCAACGGCAATTGCGCCTGCTGCGTCCAGTACAGAGGAAGGGAAGGCAACTGCGCTGTGATTCGCTGGCGATCATTGTCGTCGAGACCTTCCGCCTTGTTCAGCAACAGCAAACCGGCGCTGTTTAACGCCTCCTGTTGCGCCGCAGGCAGCGGTTTACCGGCGGCGAGCGATTGGGCATCCAGCACCAGTACGCAACGCTGTACCGACAGTACACCGGTCCACGGAGCCTCACTCAACTGCTCAAGCAACCGGGCCGGATGTCCCAGGCCAGAGGGTTCTATGAACAACCGATCCGGCTTCGCCTTGCGCAACAACCGTCCGAGTCCGATCTGAAACGGTGCACCATTGACGCAGCACAAACAGCCGCCGGCCACTTCACCCAGTGCGATACCATCGGCATCCGAGGTCAGTAGCGCAGCATCCAGGCCAATCTGGCCGAACTCGTTAATCAACACCGCCCAACGCTCATTGAGCGGCCGCTGCATCAGCAGGTGCTTGATCAGACTGGTTTTGCCGGCACCCAAAGGGCCTGCAATGACATGAGTGGGAATGTTCTGCAACATGGTCGGCGTTTTCTGAAGAGGAGGTAAATGATGCGTTTGATGGGGTTGTCGTTGCTGCTGGCGCTCAGTTCAGGTGAAGCATTGGCTCAAGCCTGCGTAGTACATAGCACAGCTGAGAGACTCGACGTAAAAGTGTGCCAGCAAAACCGCACCATCCCGGAAAAACTCTTCGCCGACGGTTTCTGCCAGCCCAACCTTCCGGGCCAGAAGGTCGACGTGCAGTACGTCGACCAATGCCCCAGTGGCAGTTTCGGCGTATGCAGCAACGCCCAAGTCGCCAATATGCCTTACCGTCAGGATATTCACTATTACGGCGTGGCCACCGATGCGGCGTATCTGAAGCCTTTTTGCGAAACACAGAGCCAGGGAAACTGGCTCAAGCCGTGAGGCATCAGCTCAGCCAGTCAAGGGTCAGGATCAAACGACGCTCACCCAATGCGGGTTGCGGCGAGCGGTGAATCAGGCCGAAACCTTCGTTGCCGTGCCACTTCTCGCCCTTAAACAGTGCCACATGCCCGCTGGCGATTTGCTCGATCAGCGAATCCTGTACAGGCTCAGCCTGAGGTTGGCTCAATTGGCGACGATCCATAACACCCTCTCGCAGCCACTGACTGCCGATGCCGGAATACGTAGTGATTAACCGCACCGGCACATGATCGACGTGGAAACGCGGGCACATGGCCTTGTCCAGTGCCCGTAAACGCAGGCCGATGCGCTTGGCGCCCAACAAACAGGCAAACGCGCTGACCAGCCAGGACACGTCGGCGACGAACGCTCCATACCCTTCCAGATCGCTGAAGCCCGAAGCTAATCCTCGCAGATCGGGTTCAGTCTCATCGTCGAGTAATTCCAGAACCCGTGATTCGGCCAGCGGCTGATTCTGCGACAGCAGCAAGTGGCCGAAATCGGCGATATGTACCGGTAATTGACGCTGCCAAGTGGCTAGATTGACCCCGTCATCAAGAATTCGGGTTAGCGTTTTCGGCGTTTCACCCTGGACTTGTTGAACGACAGAACGCCGCTTCAGAGTCGGCGCCAGCATCAGGCAGCCGCCTCGTCATGCCATGGACCAAACGGATCGTGCAGCGCTCGCCAACCCTCGGCTCCCAAAGCCATCTCCGCGTCGGTCAGCAGGCAATCGTCTAGTTCAGCGGTGAGTTGTGCGAAGTCGATGTTTTGGCCGATGAACACCAGTTCCTGGCGGCAATCGCCGGTGGCGGCGCTCCAGTTTTCCATGATTCCAGCGGTGCTTTCTTCATCTTGCGGCCACTGGGTTTTCGGCACAAACCGCCACCAGCGCCCGGCGAAACCGTGACGCATCAAGCCGCCGGCCTGAGACCAACTGCCGGCGTCCAAAGGTTTGCTGGCCAGCCAGAAAAAACCCTTGGAGCGCAGCAGCTTTCCATTCGTCCATGGACGGTCGATGAAGCTGAAAAAACGCTGCGGGTGAAAGGGGCGGCGGGCTCGATAAGCGGTCGAAGCGATCCCGTATTCCTCGGTTTCCGGCACGTGCTCGCCACGTAGCTCCTGCAACCAGCCTGGCGCCTGAGCCGCTTTTTCGAAATCGAAGCGACCGGTGTTGAGGATGCTCTGCAGTGGAACTTCACCCATGACCATCGGGATGATCTGCGCCTGTGCATTGAGGCGCTGAAGAATCTCGATCAGCTCCTGGCGCTCACGACTGCTGATCAAATCGATTTTGCTGATCAGGATGACGTCAGCGAACTCGACCTGCTCGATCAACAGGTCGGTGATCGAGCGCTCGTCCTCCTCACCCAGGGTTTCTCCACGGGTGGCGAGGCTTTCGGCGGCTTGATAGTCGAGCAAGAAATTCATGCCATCGACCACGGTGACCATGGTGTCGAGCCGCGCGATGTCGGCCAGGCTTTGCCCTTGTTCATCACGAAAGGTGAACGTTTCGGCCACGGGCAGCGGTTCGGAAATGCCGGTGGATTCGATCAGCAGATAGTCAAATCGCCCGTCCTTGGCGAGCTTGCTGACCTCTTCGAGCAAGTCTTCGCGCAAAGTGCAGCAAATGCAGCCGTTGCTCATTTCAATGAGCTTCTCTTGCGCACGATTCAGGCTGACATCACGCTGGACTTCGCTGCCATCGATATTGATTTCACTCATATCGTTGACGATGACGGCGACTCGCAGGTTGTCGCGATTACGCAGCACGTAGTTGAGCAGCGTACTTTTTCCGGCACCGAGAAAGCCCGACAGGACGGTCACGGGAAGTCGATTGGGCATCAGGATTTCCTCACAGGGATGCCCGGTCGCAGTGTCGGGCTTAATTTGATGTTATAGTATAACAATGCAATCAAGCCACCCTCCTATTGCTCGTGACGACAAAGCGTCCGATGCTGAACCCCATTCAATCCCCGAGAAATCCTATGCGTATCGCCCTGAGATCGGCGCTGATGTGCGTTTCGCTGATGGCTGCTACACAAGTCCCGGCGCAGACTCCGAGCCTGGCTAAATGCACACGCAGCGCCAATCTGCTCGCCTGCGTGGATGCCGATGGCAATGCGTATAGCGTCAACACCGTCGGTAGCACGATCTATCTGCGCGGCTTCGAAATGGCGGGCAACCGCTACTGGGCGCAGACCAACAGTCGCTATGGGCAGCTGACGTTCTTCACCGGTATCGCTTCCGACGGCGAAGCCTGGGTTGGCTACAACCGTCGGGTTGGCTGGACAACGATCAACCGCTTTTCCAGTTCTGGAGGCAGTAGCGCCACATTCACCTGTAGCAGGATGACCGGTTGCTAGGCCTGAAGTGACCAAGCGTCGTGAAAAAGGCGTAGTCGAATTTTATGTAATAACATAACATATAAAATCGATTCCCCTCGACGGACCTGCTCATGAATGCGCTGACCTTGCCCGATATCGCCGCGCAAGCTTCTCGCCAAGCCCTGCCACTCGACTGGGTAGGCATGTGCGGCATTGCTCTTCCTGTTGTATTCGATGGCCAACGCATAAGCGCGAAAGTGGACGCGGGCGTGAGCCTCGATGATGGCGCAGCTCGCGGGATTCATATGTCGCGGTTGTACCTGGCACTGGAGATGCTCGAGCAGCAAGACCTGAGCCCCGCACTGTTGCGACGAGTCTTGCAGTGCTTTCTCGACACTCACCAAGGACTGTCTACTTGCGCGTACTTAAGAATTCATGGCGATCTACTGCTAAAAAGGCCGGCGTTGATCAGCCCATTGGCCGGCTGGAAAACGTATCCAGTGAGCATCGAAGCGCGGCTGAAAAACGCGATGTTCCACGTGGAACTAAAAATCGACGTTGCTTATTCCTCCACCTGCCCCTGTTCAGCCGCACTTTCCCGGCAGTTGATTCAGCAACAATTCGTCGATGATTTCGCCAACAAGTCGCTGCAACACGCCGAAGTATTGGCATGGCTCGGTTCCACAAAAGGCATCGTTGCGACGCCCCATAGCCAACGCAGCAACGCGGAGTTACGCCTGCGTCTCGACGATTATCTGGATGACCTGCCGCTGATCGCTCTCATCAATGACGCCGAAGCAGCCCTCGGCACTGCCGTACAAACCGCGGTAAAGCGCGCCGATGAACAAGCCTTCGCCTTGGCCAATGGTCAGAACCTGATGTTCTGTGAGGATGCTGCACGACGTTTGAACCTTGCCCTGAAACGCTCCCCGGGCATTCACGCATTTCACATTCGCGTGGTCCATGCCGAAAGCCTTCATGCCCACGATGCCGTCGCTGAAAGCCGATGGAACTGGGAGGCGGCATGATTCGCTGTCAGGCATTGCGTTGGGGCGCACCCGGACAACCGCTCACACCTGCGCTGGATGTCTATTTGCCGAAGGGAAGCCTGACCGCCGTCATCGGCGCCAACGGCTCGGGTAAAAGCAGCCTGCTGAAAGTCATCGCCGGACTGCAAAGACCTCTGGCAGGCAACGTCATCCTCAATGTTCCACGTAAGGGCGCCCTCTCCTTTCTCCCCCAGCAACAACACTTGGACCGGCAATTTCCCATCAGCCTCCAGGAGTTGGTGGCTGCCGGTTTTTGGGGCATCAAGCTATCGCCTGAATTACGCCGCCAACACCTCAATACCGTGCTGGAGGATTGGTGCCTGAGCGGTCTGGAACAACGCCCGTTAATGGCATTGTCGGGCGGGGAACTGCAACGTGCCCTGCTCGCCCGACTAAGCCTTGCACAAACGCCACTGGTGTTGCTGGATGAGCCGCACGCAGCACTCGATGAACTCGGTCAGTCGCTGCTCTGGAAACACATCCACGAATGGCACGCCCAAGGTCGAACCCTGGTTGTGGTGTGCCATGACCTGGCCGCCGTTCGCCAACACATTCCACAGACACTGCTGATCAAAAACACTGGCTGCGTGCTTGGATCGAGCACCGAGTTGATCCGCCAACAACCTCAAACGCAGGTGGCCTGATGCTCGCCACCGCTCAACTTTGGCAACCGTTCCACGAGTTTGTGTTCATGCGCCGGGCCCTGCTCGGCGGGCTCTTGCTGGCGGGCAGCACGGCACCGCTGGGGGTGTTTCTGATCTTGCGACGCATGAGCCTGATCGGCGATGCAGTCGCCCACGGCATCTTGCCCGGTGCCGCACTCGGCTTCTGGTTCGCCGGGTTGAGCCTGCCGGCACTGACTATCGGCGGGTTAGGCGCAGGGTTGTCCATGGCCGGGCTGGCAGCATGGATCACCCGTCGCACCGGCCTGCGAGAAGACGCCAGCCTTGCCGCGATCTATCCGATCTCGTTGGCCAGTGGTGTGTTGATTCTTGGCATCGCCGGAAAACGCCTGGACCTGTTGCACCTGCTATTTGGCTCCGCGCTAGCCGTCGATGGTCCGACGCTGACCGGCATGTTGTGGGTCTCGGGCTTCAGCCTGTTCGCCATGGCCCTCATCTACAAACCACTGTTGCTGGACACCCTCGATCCGCTCTTTCTGCAAACCGTCAGCCGACTCGGACCGCTGGCCCATGGCGTGTTCCTGATGCTCGTGGTGTTGAATCTGGTGATCGGTTTCCAGGCCATCGGCGCGCTGATGGTGGTCGGTTTGATGATGTTGCCTGCCGCCGCGTCGCGCTTCTGGAGCCGTCGCTTGCCGGTCTTGATGGGTATCGCCGCGTTGCTGGGTTGTCTCTCGGTATGGCTTGGATTGCTGCTGTCGTTCTACTACTCGCTACCCAGCGGCCCGGCCATCGTATTGGTCGCGGGTGGTCTGTATCTGCTGTCCGTGGTGTTCGGACCGGTGCATGGCCTGCTGCGCCGCCCTCCTTTACTCACATCCCAATGAGGTGTTTTCCGATGCGCGCTTTACTCGTGCTGTTCAGTTTGATGCTATCGATGTCGCTGTCTGCTGCGGAAAAACTTCAGGTGGTCACCAGCTTCAGCATCCTCTCCGACATGACCCATCAAGTCGGCGGCGACCATATCCACATCACCAACATGGTCGGCCCCGACGCCGATGCTCACACTTACGAGCCGACGCCGGACGATGCCAAAGCGTTGCTCAGTGCCAAGCTGATCATCAAAAACGGGTTGGGTTTCGAACCCTGGCTGGACCGCCTGGTCACCAGCACCGAGACCAAGGCGCCGATCATTAGCGCAAGTCACGGCGTCATCCCGCGCGCCCTGGATGAAGACGGCGAAACCGTTCCCGACCCTCACGCCTGGCACAACCTGGCGAACACCGAGCTGTACATCGCCAACATCACCAAGGCGCTGATCGCTGCGGATCCGGCGAACAAGGCTGACTACCAACGTAACAGCCAGGCGTACCTGAAACAGATCTACGCGCTGCTTGCCGAAGCCAAGGCCAAGCTCGGTTCACTGCCGCCGGGCAATCGCAAAATCGTGACCTCCCATGACGCCTTCGGGTATCTCGGTCAGGCCTACGGAATCGACTTCATGGCACCTCAGGGCCTGTCCACCGAACGCGAACCTTCAGCTGCCGAAGTAGCCGCGCTGATCACTCAGATTCGTCAGGCCAAGGTCAAAGCGGTGTTCATGGAAAATATCAAGGACGCCCGCCTGCTGAAGCAGATTGCCGATGAAAGCGGCGCGCACATCGGCGGCACGTTGTACTCCGATGCCCTCGCCGCCACCGGGCCGGCCAGCACCTTTGCCGGGCTGTTCGAGTACAACCTCAATACCCTGTACGAGGCGTTGAGCACGCCATGATCCGCAAGAACCCTTCAGGTGATTTACCGCTGATTGCGCAGTCCGCCTATGTGGACAAGACCGCAATCATCTGCGGCAAAGTGGTGATCGGCGAGAACGTTTTCGTCGGCCCTTACGCGGTGATTCGCGCCGACGAAGTAGATGCCGACGGCGAAATGGAACCGATCACCATCGGCGCCAACTCGAACATTCAGGACGGCGTGGTGATTCACTCCAAGTCCGGCGCGGCAGTCACTATCGGCGAGTTCAGTTCGATCGCCCACCGCTCCATTGTCCACGGCCCCTGCAAGGTCGGTGATCGAGTGTTCGTCGGTTTCAACAGTGTGCTGTTCAACTGCGTGGTCGGCGATGGCTGCGTGGTGCGGCATAACTCGGTGGTCGACGGACGCGATTTGCCCGAAGGGTTCTACGTGCCCTCCACTACCCGTATCGGACCGAACACGGACCTGTCGCAATTCCCGCCGGTCAGCGTCAGTGCCTCGGAGTTTTCCGAGGACGTGGCCCGGACCAATGTCGATCTGGTGCGCGGTTACAAAGCGCTGCAAAACGAGTTCTGACGATGAGCAGCGTGCTGATTCGCACTATCCACCTTGTTGGAATTAATGGCAGACGAAGTCCTGCCGATAACCACCCCTCATAGCGAAGACCCGTCAGCGCAGTTCTCTACGGTTAATGCGCTAGCGCGAATAATAGAAGCACTCGAGAGCATCACCCATGATTCAAATCCGCCTGCCTGATGGTTCACTGCGTGAATACAACCAACCGCTGTCCGTGTCCGAACTCGCTGCCAGTATCAGCCCCGGGTTGGCGAAAGCGGCGGTGGCCGGTCGGGTGGAGGGTGTGTTGGTGGATTGTGAATACATGATCAGGAGCGATGCGCGGGTCAGCATCGTCACACCTCAGGAACCCGATGGCCTGGAAATCCTTCGGCGGTCCTGCGCGTTGATCCTGGCAATGGCGGTCAAGCAGCTTCATCCCAATGTGCAGCTGCAGTCTGGATCGGCGTTGGGTGACGGATTCTTTTACGGTTTTACCCTCGAGCAATCGTTAACCCGCGACGACCTGCCACTGATCGAAGCTCGCATGCAGATACTCGCGGCGACCAACCACTCGATCCGTCGACGAACAATGAAGTCGACAGAGCAACTGTCGTTATACCGCCTGGGGGACTTCGAACAGTTGACGACTGGCCCGCACGTTCCGGCCACGAAGGTGTTGCAGGCTTTCTCCCTCGACTCCATTAGCGGAACGTCTGAGCAACGAATCTACGGCACGTGTTGGTCTTGCCAACAGGAACTGGACAACTGGCGAGCCCCTCCGCTTGTCATCATTGTCAGCATGGCTGAACGCCAAGCGAGTTATGCCCAGTCGGTGACCGAGACATTGCGTCGTAGCGGTGTGCATGCTCATGCGGATCTGCGGCATGAAAAGGTCCGCCACAAGATTCGCGAACACAGTCAAAGAGTGCCGTACCTGATGGTCGTGGGCGAGAAAGAACAGGAAGGGGAATTCGTCAGTGTGCGCAGCGGTGCCGGTGAGGACCTGGGCAGGATGGATGTTGAGGCTGCGTGTCAGTGGCTGAATCGGGTCCGCCCCCACACGATCATGTAGGGAGCGGCTGTACTGGCAAAGGTTTCAGGCTCGAGGCTTGACCGTTCCGCAGTCCTGCCCCAGCCACACGGCGCGACTTTCGAGACTGCCCTTTTGCTGGATACCGGTGGCATTGAAGGTACCGTTGACCTTGGTCGTGAACTCACGGTCGCTGAGGAACGTGGCAACACCGGCACCTTGCGCTTTGGGGCAGCTGAAACGGAATTTCCACTGGTTACCGCTGCGGTCGGTGATTTCCTGCTTGCAGCCCGATTGCGGGTCGGTCAGTGGAATGTTGTCGGTCTTCACTTGCTCCGGGGTCAGGCAAGCCCGAATCCCTTTGCCGCCCATGGTGATGCCCTGCTTCTCCAGTTGAGCACGTTGCTCCGGCGTCATCTGGCTCTGCAACTGACCGAGGATCAGCTGCAAGTCCGGCAGGTTCTGGTCATCGACCTTCATGTTGCTTGTGGTCATTTCCCACAACCCGGGTTGCAGCATCTGCGCCTGAGCAACCACAGGAAGTGACACACCAATGGCCATGGCCAAACCCAGCAGA
This sequence comes from Pseudomonas sp. P1_F1_2, assembly GCF_056405815.1. Taxonomy (NCBI): domain Bacteria; kingdom Pseudomonadati; phylum Pseudomonadota; class Gammaproteobacteria; order Pseudomonadales; family Pseudomonadaceae; genus Pseudomonas; species Pseudomonas sp. P1_F1_2. The sequence goes on from NZ_JBFUBK010000004.1 coordinate 41,920, forward strand.
CGAACGTTCATCGACAAACTCCTGATCAGTAGTGGCCGTTAGACGCCAGCCTTCGGCTTCGGTTCATGGGCCAATTAAATAGCGACATTCTGCACGGAACATGGTCTGTTAAGCACTGTATCTTCAGGAGCAGGGCTGCCCCCCATGGATTACTTCGGACCGCACATTTTCGGCTACACCATCGCACTGCTTCACTCGCTGGGCACGATTGCGGCGATACACGCCGTACTCACCGTCCGGACTGCTCAAGGTTCAATCGCCTGGGCCCTGTCGTTGGTATTCATGCCCTACCTCACGCTTATTCCGTACCTGGTTTTCGGTAGCAGCACGTTCGATGGTTACATCAAGGCTCGGCGACAGGCCAACGAAGAAATGCGCAAAGCCATCTCCGAGCTCAACTGGCGCCCTTGGGTCGAAGAGGCGCTGACTGCTCGCGCCTCCAACGCCTACGCGTCGCTGCGGGCGATGCCAAAGCTGGGCCGAATGCCTTGCCTGGCGAACAACGAAGTCCATTTGCTGATCAATGGCCAAGCCACGTTCGATTCAATTTTCGAGGCCATCAGCAAGGCAAAAGAAGCTGTATTGATTCAGTTCTTTATCATCCACGATGATCGTCTCGGCCAACGCCTGCACCAACTTCTTTTGAAAAAAGCCGCCGAAGGCGTCGCGATTTACCTGCTGTATGACCGTATTGGCAGCCACTCCCTGCCCCACAGCTATGTGCAGGCGTTGCGCGACGGCGGCGTCGAGGTCAAGGCGTTCGCCACCCGCAGTGGCTGGCTCAATCGCTTCCAGGTCAACTTCCGCAACCACCGCAAGATCGTGGTGGTCGATGGGGTGCTGGGGTTCGTGGGCGGGCATAACGTTGGCGACGAATACATGGGCGAGAAACCTCCGCTGGCGCCTTGGCGAGACACTCATGTTCGAGTGCGCGGACCGGTGGTGGCCTGTATGCAGGAGTCTTTTGCCGAAGACTGGTTCTGGGCAGCACGATCGCTACCGCCACTGATTCTGCCGGATGTGTTTCCGGATGACGGTGTTCTGTGCCAATTGCTTGCGAGCGGCCCGGCAGATTCCTACGAAACCTGTTCGTTGTTCTTCGTCGAAGCCATTCATGCCGCAACTGAGCGCGTGTGGATCACCAGCCCCTATTTCATCCCCGACGAAGCTGTGTTCGCGGCACTCAGGCTTGCGGTGCTGCGAGGCGTCGATGTGCGACTGCTGCTGCCCTCGCGTCCAGACCACCGAATCGTCTACGCCGCCTCCAGCCTTTACGCCTTCGAGGCCGTACGCGCCGGTGTACGCGTGTTCCGCTATGAGCCTGGTTTCCTGCATCAGAAAGTAGTGTTGATCGACAGTGAAATCAGCGCCATCGGCAGTGCCAACCTGGACAACCGCTCGTTCCGGCTCAATTTCGAAGTGATGTTGCTGACGGTCGACAGCGCCTTTGCCGCCGAAGTGGAACAGATGCTCAACGACGACTTTTCCCAGGCCCACGAAATCGCCAAAGAAGAAAGCCGGGAGACCCATCGCCTGCAACAAATTGGCATGCGGGTCGCCCGGCTTATCTCACCGATTCTCTAAGGGTTGTAGATGTCGTCGCGCGCCCATGGCAATTCATGGCTGCCATCGGGGTGGGCTTTAACCGCGAGGATCTGGTGCAGGTTGATCCAGCCCCGGGCAAACGCATAAGCGCATCCTGCCAGGTACAGTCGCCAGATCCGCAAGGCTTGCTCCGGCACTTGCCTGGACGCCGCCTCAAGGTTGTCTTCGAGGCGCTCGCTCCAGTGGTCGAGAGTACGCGCGTAATGCAGGCGCAGGCTTTCGACATCGACGATCTCCAGCCCCGCTTCACTGATCTCGGCAGAGATCATCGACAGGTGCGGCAACTCGCCGTTTGGGAATACATATTTTCCAATGAAGTCGCCGGCACCGCGCCCCACAGGACGACCGTCGATGTGTTTGGCGGTGATCCCATGGTTCATCACCAGGCCGCCCTCTTTCACCGCGCCGAACAAGGTTTTGCAGTATTCAGCCAGGTTGGCGTGGCCCACGTGTTCGAACATGCCGACACTGACCACTTTGTCGAAGCGACCGTCCTGAGGCAGGTCGCGATAGTCGAGCAGTTGCAGCTCGACCAAATCCTCCAGACCTTCCTCTTTAACGCGTTCACGGGCCAGGGCCAGTTGTTTTTCGCTGAGCGTAATGCCAAATACCTTCGCACCGAACTCCCTCGCCGCATACCGAGCCAGTCCGCCCCAACCGCAACCGACGTCCAACAAATACTCGCCCGGCTGCAACCGCAGCTTGCGGCACAGGTGCCTGAACTTGGCCTGTTGGGCCTGCTCCAGGGTTTCACTGCCGGTCTCGAAATACGCACAGGAATACGCCATGTCGCTGTCGAGCCACAGCTGATAAAACTCGTTGGAGAGGTCGTAATGGTAGGAGATGGCCTTGGCGTCGGTTTCCTTGTCGTGGACGGTACGAACCGGTTGATTGCTATCGTCCTCGTTTAACAACGCCTGACTCCATTCATCGCAGACGCGGATGACGTCGCTGATGGAACCTTCCAGCTCAAGCTTGCCCTCGACAAATGCCGCACCGAGCGCATCCAGGCTTGGGTGGGTGAACTGGGTAACCATTTGTGGGTCCTTGACCACAATCGTGACGCTGGGCGTCGGCCCCAGATTGAATTCATGGCCGTCCCAGAGTCGCAGGCGTAGCGGTAGCTGCAGATTCTGTAAGGCCGGTGGAAGTTGCGCGAGCATGGAAAGTCCCCCTTGTTTCAGACGTCTGATGTGAGGGTAGACCATCTTAGAAAATTAGCTGGCTATCGAATTAATAGCCAATTTCTATGATTTGTGACGCTGCAACCAACCGTCGTGAACCCACTGCTTGAGCCAGGTCACAGCTTGAAATGGCGCACCCTCTCCACAGATGACTGTCAATTCGGAGCACAGTTCAGCAAAACTCCATTCACGCTCAAACAGGCCTTTTAGCGCATTGGCCTCTTCCGGCTCCAGGCTTCGATACTGGCAAACGAGATCATTTCGACAAATCACCACCGTGTGAGAACTGTCGAGTGGCGTGCTGCCAGGAAACTGCGCTTGATCCTTTACCGATCGCCAGATCGCCACACTGTTGAAGGCACACTCAAGCCATTGCAGCGAGGGACTGGGGCTGACTTGCAGCGTCGGCCAGTCTTGGGGTGCCAGTTGCGCCATGTCTTGCATCGTCAGGGGCGTTCCGGGAGGCGCGTCGAATGCCAGCGTAAAGGCCCACTCAAGTGCTGCAAGCTCTGCCAGCGGCGCACTCTGTTCAGGCACCAGATGCTGACGAATAAACAGTTCGAAGCCTTTGCCGAGCCAACGAAGGTTGTAATGATCCGAAGGATTCTGGCGGATGTAAGCCGCGGTGAGTTGTTCGAATTCATCGTCACCCAACCAATCGTGGATGGCGGGAAAGTCTGCGCGTAGCACTTCCTGTAGCCGGGCCTGATAAGCATTGTGATAAATCGCCAACCCTGTGCTGACATCCAGCGTCGGGCCACCCATAAGGCTGGAGCCAAGCGTGACATCAGCCGCCACCGGCGCTCCCAACAGGTAGCGTTCAAAGGCCAGTTGCCAATCGATCAGGCGCATTTCTGCCTCCGGTTCAGCACGCTCGCCCCCAGTTCCCGGGCTTTTTGCAATTCATTGAGCAGTTCTTCAAACAGCGGGAAATGGTCATCGCGCTCCAGCAGCGTGGCGACCGGGCCGAGGTAATCGAGCGTGCGTTGATAAAGCGCCCAGACCGGGTCGCTGACAGGATGGTCATGGGTGTCGATGACGTAATCGCCGTAGTCGCTGTGGCCCGCCAGATGCAGTTGGCGAACCTTGTTTGCCGGCAAACCTTGAATGAAGGTCCAGGGGTCAAAACCATGATTGCGTGAGCTGACATAGACATTGTTGACGTCCAACAACAACTCGCAATCGCTCAACCGGCTCAACGCTTCGAGAAACGCCCACTCGCTGAAATCATCGTCAGCGCTGCGCACATAACTGGAGACATTTTCCAGCACCAGTGGCCGCTGCAAAACGTCTTGTACCTGGCGCACCCGATCAGCGACGTAAGAAAGGCTTTCTTCGGTGTAAGGCAGCGGTAACAAATCATGAAGCTGATGGGCGTTGCCACGGCTCCAGCACAAGTGATCGGAAATCCACGCCGGTTTGACCCGATCAGCCAGAAGCTTGAGTTGTTGCAGATAGCCCTGATCGAGGGCATGCGGCCCGCCGATGGACAACGATACGCCATGCATCACCAGCGGATAACGCTCGGCGATGGCGTCCAGGTAATAAAGGGCTTTGCCGCCCTGCACCATGAAATTTTCGGAGACGACTTCGAACCAGTCCACGGCCGGCGACTGATCAAGAATGTCCTGGTAGTAAGCACTGCGTAAACCCAGGCCATAGCCCAGACAAGGAAGGGATGCAGACATTGGTGGGCTCCTCGCAAAATGGCCGCAGTGGCTGGGGGAAGCCACTGCGGCGCCAAACGGTAGTCGGTTACTCGCCGACCTTGCCACCTTCCTTCATGCACTGAGCCTGAGTCATGGCCTTGAAGCCGTGACCTTTGCAAACTGCCTGACCCTTACAGGCGTTTTCCGCGGTTTTGCAATCGTTCATGCCTTTGCACGAGGTCACGCCGTAGCAGTGAACCTGAGCAGCGTCGGCAGCCTGAGCCGTCGTCGCAACACCGGCAAACAGAGTCGCCGCAGCGAAAGCGAGAGCGGCACCGGTGGAAGCAGTTTTGAAGTTCATTTTTGTATCCTCAGTCATCGTCAGGGTTGTCGGCTGGAATGTTGTTCAGTCCCGACACAGCACTAGAGAGCGCTCCCCCAATGGCATTACAGAGGCATCCAAAAAAGTTTTCGATTCACTCAACTGTCTTCTTTGAGCTTGAGTAACGGCTCCTGGAACCGCAGCAAACGTCCGGCATTGCCCAACACCAACAACGTGCTCAAGTTATGCAGCAACGCCGCGATCATTGCCCCTGCCGCGCCAAGCCAGCCAAATGCCGCGAATGCGACAATCGCCAGTGTCCAGCCCAAACCGATGATCACATTGACCTGCAAGGTTTGGCGGCATTGGCGGCTCAAACGCACACAGGTGCCGAGCCGACGCAGGTCGCTGCCGATCAGCACGATGTCTGCCGAAGCCAACGCAATGTCGGCCCCGCCCGCGCCCATGGCTACACCCACGACACCCGCCTTGAGCGCCAGGGAGTCATTGATCCCGTCCCCGACCACCATCGGCCGGAAGCCGCTGCCAATTTCCTTGAGCACTCGATTCAACTTGTCCTCAGGCAATGCCTGGGCCTCGACATCGCTGATGCCGACATCGCGGGCCAACGTGCGGGCAACGCTCTGCCGATCCCCGGTGAGCAGCAGTTGTCGACCCAAGCCCAATTCACGCAGCTCACTCAAGGCAAATCGCGCCTCGGGTTTGACGCTGTCGGCCAACAACAGCCAGGCGAGAAATTCACCATCCAGCGCCAGTCCGGCAATCGGTCCGTCGTGTTCAGGAACCGCCGACGTCACAATACCCAACTGCGCGAACAACTCGGGCCGACCGAGTGCGGCCTCGCCCTGTTCGGTCATTGCCACCACGCCCAACCCCTGACGCTCGTGGATATCAGACAGCAGCAGAAAGTGCTCCTGCGTGACCAGCCCGGCGAGCGCACGACTGACCGGATGACTGCTGGCCGAACCGAGACTAGCGGCCAACTTGAGCACATGGCTGCGGTCTTCCAGCGGACTATCGATCGACTGCAAGCGCAAGGTACCGAACGTCAGCGTGCCGGTTTTGTCGACCACCAGCGACGTCAGGTCCGCCAGTTCCTCAAGAAAAGCCGAACTGCGAATCAGAATGCCGTGGCGCGCAGCCACCGCCACGCCGGCAATTGCCGTCGCCGGCGCCGACAGCACCAGCGCACAAGGGCACGCGGCGACCAACACCGCAAGCATCGCCTGAGCATCATTGGTTACGAACCAGGTGACTGCAGCCAGCAACAACACCAGCACCATGTAGCTGCCGGCATAACGCTCCAACAAGCGAGTAATCGGCGGCTTGGAGCGCTCGGCGCTTTGCATCAGCGCAATGACTTTGCCCAAGGTCGATTCGTCGCCGGTGCGGGTCACTTCAATGCGCAGCAGACCATCGAGATTGATCGCCCCGCCAAACACCTGCATACCAACTCCGGCTTCCATCGGCACTGACTCACCGGTAATAGAAGCCGTATCGAGACTCGCCTGACCGGACAACACGCGACCATCCGCCGGCACGCGATCGCCGGCACGCACCTCGACCAGGTCCCCGGGTTTGAGTGTGCGATTGTCGACTTCGAGGATCGAGCCATCGGCCTGAACCTTGCGCGCATGACTGCGGGTCAGTTTGCCCAGCGCATGAATCGCTTCCTGAGAACCGATCACGCTGCGCTCTTCCAGCACATGGCCGAAGATCATGATGATCGGCAACAACGCCGCCGTCAGCAGATCTCCCGTGGCCCAAGCGCCGAGCATGGCAAGCGCGATCAACTGGTCAGTGATTCCGTGCAAGCTCGGGTAGCGCAGGCTGTACCACGCCGAACGCATCACCGGCACAGCCACCAGAAGCGAGGCAAAACCGAGCAGTAACTGACTGACACCGGTCTGCTCCGGCGACAGCCAGCGCCAGACCAGGCCGAGCCCGAGCAGGCCCAGTGCGAGCATGGCCAGCGTCAGTTGGCGGGCAGCGCTGCGTTGTTCGGCCGAGGACAACATGCTCGGTGCAGCGGCGGTTTGCGTGGTCATTGGGCAGCTCCCTGAATGATCAGGCGGGAATCGTCTTTGGGATCAACCGTGGTCACAGAACCGGCCTGACCAAGAATTTTCGGCATCCGCTCACGGTAAATGCGCAGCAGCATTTGCGGATCGGTGCCCTGTTGCTGCGCCTTAGCCAGGCTCAATACGGTGGCGGTGTCGGCAGACGCTTTCGCCAGCCGTTCGCATGCTTGGGCATGGGCCACTTGCAGCGTTCGATCCGCTTGTTCGTTGGCGGCCTGAGTCGCCTTCTCTGCTTCAGTGCGGGCGTTCGCCACCGCTTTGTCGGCCTGCTGGCTCGCGGTCAATACCGCGTTGAAAGCGTTCACCGCAGGACCGGGCAAGCTCGACTGCACGTCGACACGCGCGACTTCGATACCCAGCCCCTGCCCCGTCGCCGCCAGTTCGGTCAGACGTTGATTGATGCTCTGCACCAGATCGCCGCGCAGACGTTCACGGCGTTCGGCGGCCTGATTGTCCGCGCCGATCAGTTCAGGACGCGCCACCAGAATAGTGTCCAAGTCTCGCGCCGCAGTCAGGGCAACGGCACTTCGGGTCACCAACCGATCCAGCGCTGGCAATACATGTTCACCTTGCAGCACGAAGGCATAGGGCTCGGTGACTTTGTAGAAGACTCGCACATCGAGTTGCACCACACCGGCGTCACCCGTCAGTAAATAGCCGGAACCGGCGAGTGCATCACTGATGGGTGTGGCAAACGTCGCCGCGCGATCAGCCTGCAAGGCGACGTCGCTGCGCAACAGATTTCCCACTCGACGTTCGATCACCCGATCTGCGGCCGGTAATAAAACCACCTGCTCAAACGGTCGCGGCCACGCCAATAGCAACCCGGCGTTCTGGATGCGATCCAGTGCGCCGAAGTGCAAAACCACTGCGCGATTCTGTGGATCAATCTGCCTTACGTTCGAGAACGCCCACGCTAATGCCGCGAGAACGGTCACGGCGTACAGCGCCAGAAAAGCCAAGCGCCCGGCCTGAATCCAGGGACTGCTCAATGCCTGTGTTCCACGTGGAACTAATTTCATGGCTGCGATCCGGACTTGTTTTCGAGAGCAGGCGGTCCATCCACCAACACCCGAAATGGCGCCGCATCTGTGCGCAATATCAGTTTTGTACCCGGCGAAACAATGGTGCCCAAGGTGTCGAGTGAGCGCAGCAAGTTGTACAACTGCGGCGAGCCGGCATAAGCACGGCCGTAAATCTGCGCCGCCTCGACACGCGATTGAGCTTCGATGTCAGCCGCTTTGACCGTCGCATCGGCTTGCACGATTCGCGCATCACGCTCAGCGGCGGAACGAATTTGCGCCGCTTCACGTTTGCCGATGGCCGTTCGTTCCGTCGCAATGGTTTCACGCTCGGCGCGCATGCGATCGACCGTGGCGGTCAAAGTGACGGAGGGCAAGGTCAGGCGTTCGATGCCGACTTGCAGCACGCGCACGCCATAAGTGGTGAGCAATTGCTGATCGATCTGCTGACGCAGCTGCGCCTCAAAATCAACAATGTGAACTTGATTGGCATCGGTGTTGACCAGGTTTGCCAAGTCAAAACTGCTGGCGGTGGTTTCCAGTGCCGAGCCGACAAACGTGCGAATCTGTCGCGCCGCTTCATCCGGCTGATTCTGCACCGCACGCATAAAGCGTTGCACGTTGTCCGGGTCGCCCTGCACCTGCCACGCCACATACGCCTGAACGATAATGCGCAAACCGTCGCGGGTACCGACATCCTGCAAACCACTGGAGGTTGTGCGCAGCCGCAAGTCGACGGGTATGGCTGCCTCAAACGGTGCCGGCCAACGCCAGCCAAGCCCCGGCTCCAGTAGAACCCGCGATGGATTACCAAAGCGCGTGATCACTGTCGCCTCCCCCGAGCGCACTTGAACAAGACTCGCGGCGGCAATGGCAAATGCCACGAGCAACGCCGCCCAACCCATGCGTCGCCATGGAAACGGTCCGGCTTCTTGCGGATCACCATGGTGGTGATGATGGTGACCGTGATGATGCCCGTGTCCGCCATGGCTATGATCGTGGCCGGCGTGGTCATCGTGATCGTGTGTATGCGACTGGCTCAATGGGCAGCTCCTGGCTGGGCGCTGGTACGCGGCGACGCAGGATCGGCCGGCAGCGTGAAAGTACGGAGGTCGATGGTCGGCGCATTACTGCTGCCACCCATACGATGATCAAGAATCAGCAGCTTGGCGTTGGCCAGGCCTTGGGTCAGTTGGCCAAGGTATTGCTCCAGCACAAAAGCCTGGCCAGCACTGGCGTAGGCTTTCTGTTCAGCGCTGAACTTGAGGTCCGTCGCCTGCGCTGTAGCATTGATTTCATGGGCGCTGGCGGTCGCTTGATCGCGGGCAATGCTGGCTTGCAGTTGCGCCTGATTGGTCGCCTCCACCGCAGCACCGCGCTCTCGTGAGATCAATGCTTGAGCACCAATCTGCGCTGCCTGCACGCCGTGATAAGCGTTGGCGGCGCCGGCCGGTGGGTGAATCGCTTCCACCACGGTCGCGAGAATTTCCACACCGCTGTCGAGCGTGTTCAAGTCCGCCTGCACCGCGCGACCGATCTCATCAGCCAGACCTACCCTGTCCTCGCCGAGCAAACCATCAAGGGTTCGCGAGGCGAAGTCGTGCACCAGAATCCGGCTGGCGGTGCTGCGAATCAGCGTCGGCACGTCAGCACTGTTGTAGGTGGCCACCAATGCTGCTTGATCGGTCAGGCCGATGCGATAGACGAAGCGCACGTCCATGTTGACGATCTGGAAGCTCTGCTTGTCGGCGCGGCTGCTGGCGATGACTTGGGATTTGTCATTCACATGGCTGGCATCCCACAGCCGATTGGCAATCGCCGGCGCGGGGCCTTCGGCTGGTTCAAGTACGACGGGGGCCGAGGCTTCGCCAACGCTGGTGGCCAACTCGTGAACCACGCCGTTCTCGACATTCAGCACACGACCCAACGGCCACGGTAGACCGGCGTGCAAACCAGGACCAAACACCGCCACCGGTTTGCCAAATCGCTCGTAGATACCCCGCCCCTGCAACGGTATTTCGTGAATGCCAGTGAGCGACCAGCCGACAATGGCAACCACTGCCAGCACCGGAAAAAACGCCCGGCGCATATAGGTGAACGCCCAGATTTGTCGCAGGTCGATACCGAAGCGGTTGTGCAATTCGTGCTGCAAGGCGAGCAGCGGCTGCGGTGGCCAGCGCAGCATGTCGGCGACAAAACTGCGGGCCAGCAATGCAGGCTCGAGTTGTTCACGCTGTGGGCTGAACAGCGACAACACCGCACGCAGCAGCAACTCGACCGCGACCAGGCCTGGCAACAAACCGATCAGCACCGCCAAACGCACCGGCCAGATCGACTCTTCGCTGGCAAACAACAGACACAACGCACCAAGCACCAGGCAAATAATCGCAACCCGAGTCAATTGCGCCAGTGCACCTGCTTCCGGCCATTGGGCGACGTTTTCCTGGGCCAGTTGTCGTTCAACCACCAGCAGACCGAACGCCAGCAGCAAGGCCAGCGCCGCGCCGACGCTGGCGGACAAACCCAGCGCGGCGGGCGGTAACGCGAGGTTCCAGAACTGACTGACACTGAACGCCGCCAACAGCGCCCAGGCGCCGAGCCAGAGTGTCGGTGCGCCGATCTGACCGAGCATTCGCACCGAGCGCTGACTGAATCGCTCCAGCAGTCGTTCATACCAACCTTCAGGTGCAACGGTGTCGTCAGCGACAATGACCACCGGCAGCGTCGGGTTCATGGCTTCTGCGCGCCACCGGGTTATCCACCCCGCTGATTGCAAACCCGCCACCAGCACCAGCAACGCGGCACTCTGGTTCACCAGCAAGGGCGCCCACAGCGACAGCGGCGCGAACAATCCGACAAATAATGCCAACACCAGCCCGGCCGCCGAAAGAGCACCAAGGCCGATGGCGAATTGTCGTAATCGCCGCCCCTGAAAAACCGCCTGCTGAAAGCGCGGCAGCCCTGCTACCTGCGCCCCATCGACTTCGAGATCGACTTGCATACCACCCCAGTGTTTATTCAATGCGGACATCACATTTCGTTACGATATAACGAAAACCATGAAATTTTCGTCGTAAATCGCAACATCTAAAGGCGCTGAACCTGTCGCTAAGCTGAAGCCTTGACCGAAACAGCCGGAAACGCACATATTACGTTCGTAATTTTTATCAAAGACTACCTTCAATCAGCCCGATCCCTTCACTTCAGGAGTACATCCATGAGCAGCTACGACGTCGTGATTCTGGGCGGTGGCCCCGGCGGCTATAACGCAGCGATCCGAGCCGGCCAGCTGGGTTTGAAAGCGGCGTGCGTCGAAGGTCGCGCCACCCTGGGCGGCACTTGCCTGAACGTCGGCTGCATGCCGTCCAAGGCGTTGTTGCACGCCTCCGAACTCTACGAGGCGGCCATGGGTTCGGAATTCGCCAACCTGGGCATCGAGGTCAAACCCACGCTCAACCTCGCTCAGATGATGAAACAAAAAGATGAAAGCGTGACCGGGCTGACCAAAGGCATCGAGTTTCTGTTTCGCAAAAACAAAGTCGACTGGATCAAGGGCTGGGGCCACATCGACGGGCCGGGCAAAGTCACGGTGACCGATAATGCAGGCAGCAAGACCGAGCTGAGTGCCAAAGACATCATCATCGCCACCGGCTCCGAGCCCACTCCCCTTCCAGGCGTCGACATCGACAACAAACGTATCCTTGACTCCACCGGCGCGCTGTCGCTGACCGAAGTGCCAAAACATCTGGTGGTGATCGGTGCCGGCGTCATCGGCCTGGAGCTGGGTTCTGTTTGGCGACGCCTGGGCGCTCAGGTCACGGTCGTCGAATTTCTCGACCGCATCTGTCCCGGTGTCGATGTTGAGGCCGGCAAAACCCTGCAGCGCTCGTTAAGTAAGCAAGGCATCAGCTTCAAGTTAAGTTCAAAAGTCACCAGCGCCGCGTCCTCGACTACCGGCGTTCAACTCAGCATTGAACCGGCGGCGGGTGGCACGCCTGAGTTGCTGGAGGCTGATTACGTGCTGGTGTCTATCGGTCGCCGGCCTTATACCCAGGGCCTTGGGCTGGAAAATGTCGGCCTCGCCACCGACAAACGCGGCATGCTCGCCAACCAGGGCCACCGTACCGAAGCGGCTGGCGTGTGGGTGATTGGCGACGTGACGTCCGGGCCGATGCTCGCCCACAAGGCCGAAGACGAAGCCATGGCCTGCATCGAACAGATCGTCGGCAAGGCAGGTGAGGTGAATTACGACCTGATTCCCAGCGTGATCTACACCAAACCGGAGCTGGCCAGCGTCGGCAAGACTGAGGAGCAACTCAAGGCCGAAGGTCGCGCGTACAAGGTCGGCAAATTCCCGTTTACCGCCAACAGCCGGGCCAAGATCAACCACGAGACCGAAGGCTTCGCCAAAGTGCTGGCCGATGAGCGCACCGACGAAATCCTCGGCGTCCACCTGGTGGGGCCCAGCGTCAGTGAAATGATTGGCGAGTATTGCGTGGCGATGGAATTCAGCGCCTCGGCTGAAGACATTGCATTGACTTGCCATCCGCATCCGACCCGGTCCGAGGCGTTGCGCCAGGCGGCGATGAATGTGGAGGGGAAGGCGACGCAGATGTAGGCCTTAAAATTCTTGTTGTCGGGTCTGCCGCTATCGCGAGCAAGCTCGCTCCCACAGGTTCTTGGGTGGGCACGCGATTTGTACTACACCGCAAATCATTGTGGGAGCTTGCTCGCGATAGCGGCGACTCGGTCTAAAGCGGCAAATGTCCCAACGGCAACGCACCCGGCGTCTTCACCGTGTGAATCGCGAAGTTGCTGCGGATATCGCTCACACCCGGCAACTTCAACAGCCGCTCCGTGAGAAAACGGTCGTACCCGCGCAAATCCGGCACCACCACTTGCAGCAGAAAATCTGATTCTCCCGACACCAGAAACGCCGAAATCACTTCCGGTAACGCCGTTACGGCCACACGGAAAGCTTCAGCCTGTTCGTCGTTGTGGCGCTCCACCTTGACCCCGACAAACACGGTCAACCCAAGCCCCACCTCGTCGCGATCCAGATTGGCCTGATAACCCCGAATCACACCCGCCTCTTCCAGCATCCGCACCCGCCGCAAGCAAGGTGAGGCGGACAAGCCGATTTCTTCTGCCAATTGCACATTGCTCAGTCGACCGTCCCGTTGCAGGGCCGCGAGGATTTTGCGGTCGTAGGCATCCAGTTTCATGATTTGGCAGATCCTGATGGTTGGTACATCGTAAAGCAGCAGGTTATGCCAAATTCATTGGCTTTAGAAGCTGACTACGCAACCACCTGCCCTGCCCTTGCGGCCTAGACTGGCCCTACCAAATCGACATCGAAGGGGTGCAACGTGGAAGGACTCTGGCTGTTTTTCATGGCGCTGGCCGTGGTGTATTTGTTACCCGGGCCAGACATGATCCTGCTGCTGCAAACCGGCGCCCGTCAGGGGAAAGGGGCTGCGTTGGCCACCGCAGTAGGCCTGGGCATCGCTCGGGGTTGTCATGTGGCATTGGCCGCGTTGGGGCTGGCGGCGTTGTTCAAAGCCGCGCCGTGGACCTTCGATGTGGTGCGACTGGCCGGGGCCGCGTACCTGCTGTGGATTGGTATTCAGTGCCTGCGGACCACGATGCTGCCGAGCCTGAATGGCGAAGACGCCACGCCACAGAAAACACGCTGGTCGAATGCCATCCAGCGCGGCTTGCTCACCAATCTGCTCAATCCCAAAGCGCTGCTGTTCTGCTCGGTGCTGCTGCCACAGTTCATCAATCCACACGCCGGATCAGTCCTCACGCAATTCGCGATCCTGGGCATGGTGCTGGTCTGTGTCGGCTTTCTCTTCGACAGCGCTTATGCGCTGGTCGGCGCGGCGCTGGGCCGTTGGCTGCAACGCAGTCCTTCGGCCCAGCGGCTCCAGCAATGGCTGTTTGGCAGCCTGTTGATCGGCTTCGCGGTGCGGCTGACCTTTGTGCAACAGGCTTGAGCCTTACTGCCCCCGACGACGGCGGCGGTTGATCAACAGCAACGCCACCGCCGAGACAGCGACGACACCGCCGATTTGCAACGGCCACTTATAGGGCCGCAAAACCGAACGTGTCGCGTCAGTCACCTGGGTGACATAGCGTTTGCTGGCGTTTTCGAAGTCGGGATAAGGGCACTGGTGACCGAAATCCACCGCCCAATCCACGTAAGGCCCTTCTTTCACATAGCGTTGGTACAGAGCACGTTGCTCTTCAACGCTACTGTTCCAGCCCGCCGCCGCGCACAGCACCGCAGCGAAGGCCTGGCTGGTGTGAGGCAAATTATCGGCGGCGCGACTGGCCAATGCCGTGGCCACAAATCGATAGTGATAGCGCTCATCGGGTTTGGCGGCGCTGGCCTGTTGGCGCTGGACTTCACCTTCGGCCACCAACGGTCCGACCTTCAGCTCAGTGTTTTCGAGGCTGTAACTGCCTCCAAACGTGGCGTAGTCCGGGGCCATTTCATAACCAAGGATATCCATCCCCCATTCGCGCGCCGTCCAGGCGGCATTGAACAGGGCGGAGGCACGTTTGGTCGGCCACCACGCCGCATCAGCCAGCTGTCGTTGTTGCGCATACAGTCGGGCTTTTTTCTGTAGATCGGTATTGTCGAAGTACCCCAGCGCTTCGTCATAGCGCTCTTCGCGCAACAAACGCCGCCCCAACAGATTGCGCAATTGTGCCGCTACCGGCAACGGCACGTAGTTGTCGCGTTCCTGCTGGGTTAACGGTGGTGGCGCGGGCACTTGCGTGTCGACGTAATGCTTGAGTTCATCGACAGTCAGCACCCGTTCAGCAACCGTCGCGGCATCGAACCAATAGATACTTTGGCTGCGATAGAGCTGATCGAAGGCTTGCAGATAATCCCCGCGTTGCAGCGCAAGAATCGCACTTTCACCCTCGACCCGGCACTTGGGTTGAAGCGTTTCGTAATCGTAGTCTGGCGTGCGGCGCTCACCCCATGATTCATTCTGCGGGAACGCCTTAGCCGCCTTGGCATACGCGGTAGCCGCCGCGTTTTTATCGCCCTCGCGCAACGCCAGTTTCGCCCGCAGCCACCACGCCAGGCCACCGTCACCGGCGTGTTCAAGGAACGTCTTGGCGCTGGCGTAATCACCTTGTTGATAATTCATCGCGGCCAATCGATCCGCGTTATCCAGGCTGCCGCGCGTGCTGCTTTGCAGCAGTTTGATCAGCTTCAACTCGTTCGGCGGTTGATCACCAAATGACCAGCCCAGGCGACTGATCAACGACGCGGTAACCAGTTGTTGCACCGGTTTACCCTGAAGCAAGGTGCCCAGTTGATCGTCAGGCATTGCCAGCAGGTCCGCCATCAGTAACTTCAACGAGCTGTAACCCACCGCCGAACCGTGAAGATTTTGCGTGGCGTAGAGTTCGATGGCGCTGTTCCAGTCACCCATGGTTCGGGCCACGCGCGCTTCTTCGCCAAGGCTGGCGACCCCCAGCTCCAGCGGGTCGCTGAAACCGTCGATGCTCAACTGACGGGTCTGTTCGAACGCCTTTTTCGACGGTGCCAGCAGATCGGACGGAGCCCCTGCTTCGCTGCTCCCGGCAAACAGCGCCCGCCCCAGCGAATAGGCAGCCCAGGTGCTGCGCAAGGCGCGTTGGTCGGCCGGCAGCGCCAGCACTTTCTGGAAGTAATCGGCAGCCAATCCATGATCGCCCGCACTGAACGCCACAGCCCCCGCCAGATAAAGTTTGAGCTCGGCCGGCAGGCTCGCGCCTTGCTCTTCGACCTGCTGTGCATCCGTCAGGCTGCGCAGTTGTTTCACCAGCGCTTGCTGCTCCGGCGTCAGCCCGGCCTGCTCGGCCGAATCGCGCTGTTCTGCGTAGTCGGCCGCTTCCATGGGGTAGGGCGATTGCGCGACGTTCTTCAGCCCTGCAATAGCGTGCCCGAGACGATTGATCTCAAACTGAAAGTTACCTTCCGGCAGCTCCGCCAGCGACTGGCTTCGGTTGTCCAGCAAACGCATCGGGAAGTCCGGCCCGCAGGCCAGCGCCGTACCCAGCGGCAAGCTCAAGCTCAGGCAGAGCAGATGGCGGGGCCAGTTACGGGTAAACATTCGAACCTCCTTGATCAATTTTTGTGCAGCGCGCCCAACCGATGGCTCGCTGCCCACCGGCCGCTATCCGGCCGTCGCGCAGGCGGGTGAAGGTAAGCAGATCCGCGCTCTGATGCAACGCATAACCGGCCAGCGCATCGGCCCCCTCACACCCTTGAACGGCCAGGGTCACGCGTTCGGGCCAGGCGCTGTCGAGGTTGCCTTGGTTGCTGACGCTGATGTCATAGAGGGCGTCTTGCGCACTAAGTTTCACACTCAAGCGACTGTCGAGCGTGTCCCCGCGTGCCACAGCGCCAAGCGTCGTCAGGCTCCAGGCCCGACGGTCGCCCGCCAACGGCAGGCGAAACCAGATCAGGCCAGCCAGATGCGCGGGCGGATCGGCGCGCAAATCCGTGGCGAGTGTGCGCAGTTGCAGCGGATCAGCCAGCAGTTCCCGACGCTCGCCTCCCTGCTCCAAAGGAACCTCGCTTTCCACCACGGGTGCGCCACTGGCGCCGGGCAACAGCGCCACGCCATAGGCCGGCAGCGCCAGATAAAAAGGCTTGATGGTGATGCGACTCCAGCCCCTGGCCCACTTTCGTGCCTGGTCCGGATCGAACAGCCCAAGCCGTGGATCGCTCACGGCGTGCACTTGTAACACGCTGCTGTCGACGGCCGATAAAAGCGCCGGCAGCTCAGCGCTGTCCAGCCAGGCCGGTAACGCCGTGATGCTCAGGGGTAATGTCGCGGGTAAAACCGCACGAAGATGCGTCAGAAATTCTCGATAGGCCGGGAGCCGGGCCACGCCCGCATCGTGGTCAATCTCCACACCGGACAGCGTCAGCCCCTGGCCTTGCCAGTCGCCAAGCACTTGCTGGATTTGCGCCGTGACTTCGTCCTGATCCAGCGCCTTCAATTGACCGTCAAGGCGAATCACCGCAATCAGCGGCCGACCATCGCGCTTGAGCAGGTCCGGATCGATTCGCGCCCGACGCCAGCCGGCTTGAGGAAACGCCTGCAAGGCCAACACCCGAAGGGTCGAAAAATCCGCGCGACTGTCCTGCAGGGCGGCGTCATGGGCCGGCGTCCATTGCCGTTGCCAGACGTAGAGTTGTTGATCGAGCGGTGGCGCGTCTTGATGCTCGCAACCGTTGAGTAGCACCAACGCCGCCAGCAAGGCGATCAATCGAGTGAAAAACAATATGAGAAACCTTTGAGCCAAAGCGAACCTTTGTAGCAGCTGCCGAAGGCTGCGTTCGGCTGCGTAGCAGTCGTAAATCCTGAGTGTACGGTCTATCTGAAAAACCGAAGCGCCTGATTTTACGACTGCTTTGCAGCCGAACGCAGCCTCCGGCAGCTGCTACAGGGGCCTTTATGCTATCGGCTTACGGGCAATGATCACCTGACTTTTCGCCACGACTGCATCCAGTGCCTGCTTGATCTGTGCGCCGCGAGGCGAATTCAGAACGGCTTGCCAAGTGTCGGCCCAGTGGTTGAGCAGCGGATGGTCGGCATTGCTGAAATCGACCTTGGCCTCCCAGAACAGCAGCATCCACATCGACCAGTAAAAACCGTACTGGCTGTGGCTGAGCACTTCCAGGCCAGAATCGCTGACCATCGTCTTGAACTGTTCTTCGCTGATGATGCGAATGTGGTTGGGCTTCTGGAAATACTCCGGTGCGGCGATGTCCTTCTGCAGGTCTTCGGAGCTGGGGTGTGGAACGCTCAGCAAATACAGCGCGCCCGGCTTGCCGACACGCACCAGCTCAGCAAGGAACTGCGCCGGGTCGTCCACATGCTCGATGACCTCGGTGGACACCACGCGCGTGGCCGTCGCGTCGGCAATCGGCAGCGGGTTGCAGTCGGTGACGTGGCATTCGACATCCCGCGCCGGGGTGTCGCCGAGGCGCTGGCGGGTGGCTTCGACCTTGGCCGCGTCGATGTCGGCGATGATGATTTTCGCCCCGCGCATGCCGCAGAAATGCACGTTGCCACCGTCACCACAGCCCACGTCCAGCAACGTGTCTTCAGCGGTTACCGGGAAGCCGGTGAACAGCTCGCCGGTTTGCTGATTGAACCAGCCGCTGAGCATCGCGTCGTGCAGGCCGAGCATGTAAGGGTCGACCTTCTCGATCTTGTCCGCCACCGGCTGCGCGGGAGCGGGTGTGGCCGCCGTGAGTTTCTTCAAAAGGCTCAGCATGAGGTAGCTCCAGAGGATGGGACGGCGGTTCGGGCGGTGCCCAGGCGTTTGACCAGCGAGGCACCACGGTTGCGCATGGGCATTTCGATGTAGCGATAGTTGAGTTCGCTCAGCAGCACGATCAGGCCGCCAGCCATCAGCAACATCAGAATCGGATGGCCAGCCGGACTGGGCAGCCCGGCAGCCTGTAGACGAAAAATGAACTCACGAACCAGCAAGTAGGCCGGGATATGGATCAGGTAAATCCCGTAGGAACGGCTGCCGACCCACGTCATCAGGTTCTTGAACACGCTGCGCGGCAACAGGTAATCGCGGTTGTAAGAGGCGATCCAGACCAGCACCGCACACAACACTGCAATCGCGCCGATCCGATAATGGGTGAAGGTGAAGCGATCAGTGGCCATGAAGCTGAGCAGCAGCGACACCGCGATCAGTGCGGCAACACCCGCCCATGGACGACGCAAGAATGTTGGCTCCCAGCGCAGGTAGGAAGGTTGCGCACTCCACATCGCCAACAGCACGCCAAGGGCCAGTGCATCGGTGCGAACCACCATCAGAATCGGTGTGCGCAGGGTGAACAATTGCACCGCGACCAGCGCCAGCAAGGCCCACACCAGGTGCTTGCGGCAGACCAGAATCAACAGCGGAAACAGCAAGTAGAACTGCTCTTCCAGCGACAGGCTCCAATACACAAAACTGGTGCCATATTCATAGTGAAAGAAGCTGTCGGCGAAGCGAAAGTTGGCGTATTGCGCCACGCCCGCAAGCGTCGCCTGCAGGTTGGCGTGCAGCGTTCCAAACGCCCCGGAACGATTTAAAAAGAGACAGGCCAGCAGCATCAACGCCAGCCACAACCAGGCTGACGGCAGCAATCGAAAGGCGCGGCGCAGCCAGAAATTACGCGTCTGCTGCCAGTATTCCTGACGCGTGCTGCAACCTTGCAACGCCGGGATCAAACTGCGGGCGATAACAAACCCCGAGATCGCGAAAAACAGATCGACGCCCCACCAGGGTTGACCCAATGCGGTGAGGGTTTGCAGCAACGGCACCGAGGCGGTGAACAGGCTGTCTTGCAGGTGATGAAACAGCACGCCGAGCACCGCAATGCCGCGCAACAACTCGATGTCCATGATTCGCTTGTCATTGCTCATGCCGTCCTCCAGGACGTTGCATCGCTATCAATCGGCTTGCGTACGATGATCACCTCGGCGCGAATCATGCCCCGGGGGTTTCCACGGCACGGTTCTCCAACAAGCGCTCAAAAAATACGTTAAGCCATTGCTCGGCAGCGGTCTGGCTGCAAAACTTTTTGAGACTGGCCACTGCGTGCACGGACATCTGTTCATAGCGGTCGGGGCTACCCTTGGCCACGTCATAACTTAGTTGGTAAGCCCTGCACAACGACGCCCAATTGGTTATGTAACGCAAGGTCCGAAATGCCCTGCGCGGGTCATGAGGCCAAGCCGTAAGTTCAGCGGTAGTGTCAATCAGGAATGCATTATCAGCATCGAGATAATCGATCATCGCCGTGGTCCGTGGCGCCACCGCCGGTTTGCCACAAGACATGAACTCCATCAGCGGCAGGCACTGGCCTTCGCCGTAGGACGTGTTGACCACATAACTCGTGGCTTGCACCAACTTTTCATAGTCCGCGTCAGCCAGATAGCCGTAAATCAGTACGATCCGGCAGCGGTAAGACTGGTTTTTGTACAAGTGGTGAAGGATGTCATCCAACGCTTCTTCGGCATCGTGGTGCGTCAGTTTGAGCACCAGTGTCGCGTCGTCCACCTCACGAAACGTCACGCAAAAGGCACTGAGCATGTCTTCCCAATTCTTGCGCCCGTCACCGGGGTTGAAAACCGAGGTGTAAATCACGCCGTTAAGGACCAGTTCTTGTTCACTCGGCGGGGCCTTGAAATTAATACCCACACCTTCGCGCAATGCCACGGGTCCGAAGGCCCGCAAGTCGAGTTTACGGCTGTCTACCAGCAACCCCTTGAGCTTCAACCGCACCTGACTGGCCAAGGGCTGGCGTTGCAAGTGGGCGCCGCGCGCGGAAAACCGGTCCCACACCGGGGCAGGTACCGCAATGATCGGATAGTCGGCGCCCATCACCTCGCGCACCGCATCCACGGTGTAGCTGGAGTGTGTGATCGCCGCACCGCAGGCGCGCAACACAGTGCGCCAGTCATTGAGCGGGTTACTGTCAAAGGGTTCGTTGGGGATGGTGCTGAATTCCCACGCGAACACCGGTAGTGTCGGGCAGGTGAAATTGACCGGCGTGCGATGAGGCGGCGAGAACGACAGGAACACGCACCCTTCGCCACGGGACAAACATTCCAGGTACAAGGCATCGACTTCGGTCTGCGGATCTCTGACTTCCACCACTCGCCCCAGCCGCTCCAGCACGGGTCGATACTCCTTGAGCACGAAGTAATAGCTGTACTCAGAGCGGCCAAGGTTCTGGGCAATGGTGTGCTGGTTGGTTTCCGAATGAATGATGATCAGCATGAGGCGTTATCCGTCACGGTTGCTGTCGGCAAGGCCTGCGGCGCCAGCCCGAAAAAATCCGCCATGCGTTGCTGAACCGGAGCGAAAGCGCAGTATTCGTGCATGCGCTTGATAGCGGCGAGGGACATGCGCCGATACTCCAGCGGTTGTTCCTTGGCCAGGCGGTAGCTGTTTTCGTAAGCGGTTTTCAGCGAACCCCAATCCGGCCGGTGACGCAGGGTACGGTAGATGATGCGGGAGTCTTGCGGCCATATAGTCAGCTCTTCGCTGGACTTGACCACAAACGCCACGCGTTCATCGATGTAGTCCTCCATGGCGGTGTGATCCGGTGCGATCACCGGTTTACCACAGGCCATGAACTCCATCAGCGGCAGGCACAACCCCTCGCAACGCGAGGCATTGACGTAGTAACTGGCGGCTTCATACAAGCGGGTGTATTGCGGGTCGTTCAGATAGCCGTGCATGACCACTACCCGACAGGCGAACGGCGAGAGTTGAGCGAGCAAGGTCATCAACTCGTCGTGGTAGGACGACAGATCGCTTTGGGTAATTTTCAGTACCAGCGTGGCGTCCGCCGTTTCGCGAAATGCCCAACAAAATGCGGTGATCAGTTGATGCCAGTTCTTGCGGCCATCACGCGGGTTGAACACGCTGACGTAAACGACACCGTCAACCTCGGTCTCGGCCAGCCCGGTGGTGTCCGGCCACGTTCGCGGCGCCGGCTCGGGCACTGCCATTGTGTGCGGGCCGGCGATGGCCGGCAACCAGCCGGCGAGTCGCGCATGTGCGGACTCTGACAGCAGGTCGTGAATACCTTCCCAATACCACTGGCTTAGAAAGTGGCTGCGACGCACCGGAGTCGGCAGCGCTTTGCCCATATCCCGACGCCAGAGGTGCAAGTAATGGCGGGCAATCACCAAGCGGCGCTTGAGTGTCAGCGGCGGTGGTTTCAACGCCTCCAACTCGGCCAGTTCCTCGGCGGTAGGCGGTACGGGAATCAGCGCATCGGCAGACAGCCCGAGGGTTCGGGTATCGAAGATGCAGCCCTTGATGTCCAGGGTCGAACCGGCGTTGATCGGTGCGCTGGTGTGGCGACTACGAATGCCGGCGAAGTTTTCCCACAATGGCGTTGGCAAAACCAGCACTGGAAAGTCTTCACCCATGGCCTGTCGAATCGCTCGGGCGGTATGGCTGGAGAGCGTGATCACCCGGCCCTGATGCGCCAGCATTTGCGTCCAGTCCTGGCGCGGGTCGTTGTCCCACTGCTCATCGGGAATCGAGTCGAACTCCCAGGCCACCACGCAGATTGTCGGACATTCCAGGTCGTTCGGGGTTTTCTGCGGCGGCATAAACGACAGGAACAGGCTGTCTTCGCCAGCGGCCAACAGTTGCCTGTAGAGGGGATCAACCTCGGCAGTGGAGGACACCACATGCACTCGCCCAAGACTTTCGAGCACAGGGCGATAGGCCTTGAGCACGAAGTAGTAACTGTATTCGGGACGACCAAGGCTCTGGCTGATGGAGCTATCGTTGACCGCTGAGTAAAGAATAAAGTTCATGGCATCTCACGATGAAGCCGCCATCCCGGCAGCCCCACTCTATGACGGTAAAGCCATGGATCGAGCCGGCGCTCGCCAGTCCTCGCCCATCGTCTTCTTACCCGTCTACGCTCTTGTTTTAATGGTCGGATTCGGGGAGTCTCGAAACAACTCATACCAACGCCGATTAATCGTGACGAGGGGCATTCTAAACACATCCATCGAGGATTCGTGAACCGCCCGGCGAGAATAAATCGAGCTAAGCGCACGAGAACTGACCGGTCACAGTTGGACCTGCTAAAATTGCCGATCAATTGCACAAATCGGCTACCAAACAAGCATCGCTGTCTCGCCTGTCTTTCGGCCCCGTCATCTAACCGGTCCGTCAGACATCTCTGTAAAACCTGTGAGGAATGGACGAAATGAAAGACCAAGGGGTCGCTATTTGAAAAAGCGTCTATTCGTTACGGGTCTCAGTGAGACCAACGGCCCCGAAGACCTGTGTTCGGAGAGGCCCGACCCGGTCATTCACCTGGCCAGCCAATCGTTTGATCCTGAAGTCTTCCGCGATCCGGCCCACACGCTCGACATTAACGTCCTTTGTTCAACCATTACCCTTCCCCCCTCAATTGCCCCGGAAAGCCCGTTATGACCCGTCTGCTGGTGGAGTGCACCCACGTATTCAAAAACCCCAAAGTCAATTCAGGCATTCAGCGGGTGGTGCGCAACGTCATCAATCAACTGCCGGAAAGTGCGGGCGGTGCCGAATGCATTCCTGTGGTGATGCTCAAGGGCAAACTCTATCGGGTACTGAAACTGGGTTCATTGAACACGCCGTTTTTCGAGAGCCTGATAACCTTCGGCGAGCGACTGGAACGACTGGCGCACCGTTTTTGGCAACTAAGCCAACGGCTTGAAAAGCGCTGTACATCGCGGTTTGCACGACGCGTGTTGTACGTGGCTTATCGACTGATAGCACTGGCCTGCTTCAGTGTGCCGCTGCGCCTGATCGACCAAGTCAATCAAACCCAACTGCCTAAACGTTGCACACCGCTGCAACACCAGCCAGGGGATCAACTGGTGCTGCTGGACTCGTCCTGGCACACCGATTTTTTCCCGTTTGCCGAACAGCTCAAACGTGAAGGCGTGGGCATCGTTTCGGTAATCTACGACCTGATTCCCGTGACACATCCACAGTTTTACGACACACGACTGGTGCAGGTGTTCAACGAGTGGTTCGACTGGATCACCAAAACCGCCGATGGCTATATGGCTATTTCCGCCACGGTACGCGATCAGGTGCGTGAGGAATTGCAGCGCCGCCTGGGCCCAGCCAAGGCCAGTGAATTGTGGTTCGACTATTTCCACCTCGGCTCCGAGCTGGACCTGAGCGAAGCCGCAGCTGCCGTCGAGCCGCGCCTGACGCGTATTTTCAATACGCAGGAACCGGTGTTTCTGATGGTCAGCACCATCGAACCGCGCAAAAACCACGACTACCTGCTGGACGCATTCGAGCTGGCTTGGGCCGCGGGTTCAAAAGCCCGGCTGTGTATCGCCGGTCGGATCGGCTGGAAATGCGACGCCCTGCTCGCCCGGGTACACAATCACCCACAGTTGAACCAACGCCTGTTCATGTTTAATGACCTGAGCGACACCAGCCTCGAACACGCTTACTCCAATGCCAGCTCTCTGGTGTTTCCATCCTGGATCGAAGGATTCGGCTTGCCTCTGGTGGAGGCCATGCAGCGCGGACTGCCGGCCATGGGTAGCGACATTCCGATCTTCCGCGAAATCGGCGGCGAGTTCATGGCGTATTTCGACCTGGCCGAGCCGCAAACGCTGGCCGACCTGGTCGCTCGCTTCGAAAGCAGCGGTCAGTTCCCGGCCACCCGCGACGTGGCGGATTGGCACTGGATCGGCTGGCGTGAAGCCAGTGCGCAATTGGCCGAACGCACCCTGCGCAATGTTGTAGACATGCCGCTAGTGCAGGTGAAACAACACGCGAATTACCCTTGATGCCCTAATTATTCGGGCACCGTCTGATTACTTATGTGGGGCCGGGGTCTAGAGGTTAAAGGTCCAGCACCACCGGCTGCGAACCCTGCGCCGGCACCGCACAACAAATCAGCACTTCTCCCGCATCGGGGATTTCTGCCGGCACCTGTGGATAAGTTACCTCACCGCTGATCAGGCGGGTTTTGCAGGTCCCACAGGAGCCGCCGCGGCAACTGAACTCCGGACGCAATCCACGGCTTTCCGCCAATTCCAGCAGGCTGCCGCTGTCGGGTTTCCAGCGCGCCTCTTTGGCCGAGCGCTCGAATACCACCGGCACTGATGTGGTGGCGACCGGAGGTTGTTCGATGACCACGGCATCCGGGTCGGGTATCCGGCGCAGTGTCGACGGGCCAAAGGTTTCGGCGTGAATCCTTGAATCACGAATGTCCATTTCCCGCAGGCTGTCGTACATCGCCTGGGTAAAACTGCCCGGGCCGCAGAGGACAAAATCCAGCTGATCGTAGTCTTCCACCTCAACGATGCTCGTGAGCAAATCGGCATCGATTCGCCCGGTCAGGTCGAAATCTTCACCCTCGCGGGCATCCGGCTCTGGCTGACTGAGCAGACGCAGCACTCGCACCGAGTCGCCGAGGCCGTCGAGCAAACGGCTCAGCTCCGGGCGAAACGGTTGATCGGCCAAGGTCCGCGAGCTTTGGAAGAACCACGTCGGGCGGATGCTTCGCGTACGCAGGCCTTGATAAACCACCTCGCGCACCATCGACAGCAGCGGCGTAATGCCCACGCCAGCGGCCAGCAACACCAGCGGCCGCCGCTCATGCGGCGCCACGGTGAAATGCCCTTGGGGGGCGCGGGCTTCCAGCATATCCCCGACCTTAATCTGATCATGCAGGTGTGATGACACCAACCCGTCACGTTTCACACTGATGCGGAAAAAATCATCCGACGGCGCACTCGACAAGCTATACGTGCGGATATGTACCTCACCGCCGATGTTGAACCGCAGCGGCAAATGCTGCCCGGCTTGAAACACCGGCAACCCGGCGCCATCGGCGGCCTGCAGGTAGATCGAGCGGATGTTTTGGCTTTCCGTCTCGATACGCACCACCTGCAGTGGGCGCCAGCGATCCCCCAAGGCCTGGGCTTGCAAACGCGCGTTGGCCTGCGCCCAGGTGCCGGTCAGCAGACTGGTGGGCGACACGCCGTCAAAGCGCCAGCGCAAGGCCAGCGCTGCAGGCCGACGTACTACGTGTTCGACTTCGAAGGTCCATAGTCGCTCGGCACCTTGGAAGGCATCGATCTGCGGTCCGTCGAGGATGATGTCGGTGCGCCCGCTGAGGTGCAGCAGGTCGCCTGTATTGAAATCGATGAACAACAGACCGGCGCGAGGATTGATCAGCAGATTGCCCAGCGTATTGAAATGCAGGTTGCCGGCGAAGTCCGGGATGGTCAGGCGATTACCGTCTACCTGTACGAAACCGGCCTGCCCGCCCCGGTGAGAAACATCCACCGAGCGCTGGCCATCGACGTCCACGTAGCTGGCGACAAAGAACGTGTCCGCGTCGACGATCATGGTTCTGGCCGCGTCATCCAGCTCATTCAAGTGCTGCGCAACGCGGCTTGAGGGATCCGCCAATGGCACCGAGCGAAACTGGCGCAACTGAATGTACTGCGGGCAGTTGCCGAAGGATTGTTCCACCGTCACCCCGAATCCGCTGGCCGTTACAGCGCCCACTCGACCATTGAGGCGGTTGCGACGCCGGGTGTGCAACTCGATACCGAGCAGCCCGATGGCGGCACCGTCTTGCAATTGAGCAGGGTCATCGGCGCCCGGCAAACGGTCGAACTGCAACAGTGCGGGGTCGGGGGAATGTGCAAAGCCTGGAGGCCCTTCAAGAATGCTCGCCCAGGGATTGCCCTCGGCATCGACGGCGCCGTACAGCATGAACGGCAGTTGCTGATAGAACGTGCGGTGCTGATCCGGCATTTGACTGCGAATCACCCGCCGACCGAACGCCTCCATTCGCTCGGCAACCCCAACATGAGCCTGCAACTG
This sequence comes from Pseudomonas sp. P1_F1_2, assembly GCF_056405815.1. Taxonomy (NCBI): domain Bacteria; kingdom Pseudomonadati; phylum Pseudomonadota; class Gammaproteobacteria; order Pseudomonadales; family Pseudomonadaceae; genus Pseudomonas; species Pseudomonas sp. P1_F1_2. Next base: position 68,221 of record NZ_JBFUBK010000004.1, read on the forward strand.
TTTTTCGCCGGCGTGCCAAGGTGAATGTTCCATAACGGTTTCTCCCCTGCGCCTATCGCGCACAGTGAACGGCCCGAGCGGGTCGGGCCGTGAGCATCAGGCGGTTTTTTGCAAACCGGCCACCGTGCGCGGCATGCCGACAAACCCCGGCAAGGCTTCAATACGCGCCAGCCAGGCGCGGATGTTGGCGTAGTCGTCCAGCGAGACATTGCCTTCCGGCGCATGGGCGATGTAACTGTAGGCGGCGACATCGGCGATGGTCGGCTCACTGCCGGCCAGGTAGGGCGTCGACGCCAACTCGTGGTCGATTACCTTGAGCACGGTGTGGGAATAAGCGATCACCTCTTGCGCGTTGTATGGCGCGCCAAACACCGTGATCAATCGTGCTCTGGCCACACCAAAGGCAATCGGCCCGGCGGCCGCCGACAGCCAGCGCTGAACCTTCGCCGCGCCGACCGGATCGGTGGGCAGCCAGCGACCATTGCCATATTTATGTGCCAGATAGACCAGGATGGCGTTCGAATCGGCCAGCACCACACCTTGATCATCGATGACCGGCACCTGACCAAAAGCGTTGAGCGCCAGGTAATCCGCTTGCTTGTGCGCGCCCTTGGCCAAATCGACAAAGATCAGCTCGGTCGGCAGGTGCAGCAAGGACAACATCAGCTCCACGCGATGAGCATGGCCGGAACGAGGGAAGTTGTAGAGTTTGATCGCTTGCATGGTCGACTCCGCTGGGTGGTGGTGCTGTTCAGGGAAAGATCAGCACCGATGGCCGCTATTTTCCACCTACAACCAAAACAACAGAATAACCAGCAAACGCAATCCATTATTTCAACCAACGCAACAATCCTTTAGCCGCTCAGCGCCGGATGTTCGCGCAGCGCCTTCACCGTAAAGTCCACAAAACTACGGACCCGCACCGGAGCCTTGCGTCCCCCTTGGTAGACCACATGAATGGGCAGTGCCGGCAGTTCGAAGTCGGTCAGCACGATTTCCAGCTCACCGGCCGCCACCTTGCCCGCCACTTGATAAGACAGGACCCGGGTGTATCCCAGGCCCAGGCAGGCCGCCGTGATCGCCGCTTGATTGGCGGTGACCACAAGGCGCGGTTCCGGACGAACGTTCAGCGGCTCGCCCGCGTCAAGAAATGGCCAGGTCCTGAGCTGCCCGATCGACGAGGTCGCAATGATGGGTGCGCCATTGAGCTCATCTGGGTGACGTGGCCTGCCACGGGCAGCCAAAAACGCCGGGGACGCGCAGATCACCCGCCGTACTTCGCCCACGCGAATCGCGTGTTGATTGCTGTCAGGCAGCTCACCGATACGCACCGCGACATCAATGCCCTCTTCGACCATGCTCACCACCCGGTCGAGCAGCAAGGCATTGATGCCGACTTCTGGAAATTGAGTGAGATAACCGACCATGACCGGTGTGACGAACAACTCACCAAACAACACCGGCGCCGTGATTGTCAGTTGACCACGCGGCTGGGCGTGACTGCCGGCTGCCGAATCCTCCGCTTCCTGCACCTCGGCCAGAATTCTCCGACAATCCTCCAGGTAACGCTGCCCGGCCTCGCTCAAGTGCACGCTGCGGGTGGTGCGTGTCAGCAACAAGGTGCCAATGCGCTTCTCCAGCGCCGCCACCGCTCGGGTGACGCTGGCCGCCGACAGGCCCAGACGTCGCGCCGCCGCCGAGAACCCCTGCTCTTGGGCAACCGCGGCGAAGACCTGCATTTCCTGGAATCGGTCCATCGGGCATGCCCTTTATCCGAATAAAAATCAGCTGACGAGACTTCGCTCATCGACAGCCTGTACTAGACATTTTCACCCGAACACGCGTCCAGTTTTTTTTCAAAAAAAAGGGAGGGCATCCATTGCCCTCCCTTCATTTTTCACGCTTGTTGCGGCATTACTGACCAGTTCCTCAAGTGGCCAGAATGAAGTCGTTAGCAGTGACGGTTGTTGCGTCGGCCACACCGACCAGGCGGATGGAGTCAGCTCCTGCGAAGCTGAGCAGGGTATCCGCACCGACGTCGGAGATGGTGACGCTGGCGGCAAAGTTCACCGCCGTGATGTTCAACGCGGTGATATCGAGCCGGTCCTGGCCTCCTCCATTCGGGTTGGCATCGAAGCCGGTAATCTGATCGGTCCCGAAGCCTGCTGCGAACATGAAGACATCGTTGCCACCGCTGGCAACCATCAAGTCGTTGCCAGCACCACCAGTGACCGTATCGTTACCATTGCCGCCATCGATAAAGTCATTGCCGATGCCGCCCAACAAGGTGTCGTTATCGCCACCACCGAGCAAGGTGTCGTTGCCATCGCCTCCCTGGAGCAGATCGATGCCGTTACCGCCATCCAGGCTGTCATTACCCAGCCCGCCGAGCAGCGTGTCGTTGCCTGTCCCGCCATTCAATGCATCGTCCCCGTCTCCGCCGTCGAGGCTGTCATCGCCCGTTCCGCCGTTCAGGGTATCGGTGCCAAGGCCACCCAACAGTTGGTCGTTACCGGCATCGCCATTGAGCGTGTCGTTACCGCCGTTGCCGATGAGGATGTCGTTGCCGCCACCACCACTGAGGTTGTCATTGCCTCCCCCTGAGGTGATGGTGTTGTTCAACCCGTTGCCGTTGCCGACGAAGTTACCGGCTCCGGTGTAGGTCAGGTTCTCGACGTTACCATCCAGGGTGTAGTTGCCCAGCGACGTTTGCACGCTATCCACACCGCCACCCGCCACCTCGACCACCACATCCCCGGCGGCATCGACGACGTACGTATCGTTGCCGGCTAACCCCACCATCCGGTCACCACCTGCACCGCCATTGAGGACGTCGTTACCGACCCCGCCAGTGAGGGTGTTGGCCAGCGCGTTACCGGTACCGGTGAAGTTAGCGACACCGGTATAGGTCAGGTTCTCGACGTTGGCACCGAGCAGGTAGGTCGTCAGGCTGGTTTGCACCAGATCGGTACCGCCATTCAGCGCCTCGATTACGGTGTCACCGACGTTGTCGACCACAAAGGTGTCGTTGCCGGAGCCGCCGTTCATGACATCCGCGCCGAGCCCACCGTTGAGGGTGTCGGTTCCGTCCTCGCCATTGAGGATGTCGTCATCGTTTCCGCCGTTGAGCGTGTCGTTGCCGGTGCCGCCAAACAACTGGTCATTACCGGCCAGGCCATTCAACGTATCGTTGCCGCCCAGACCAAACAGCACATCGTTACCCGCGCCACCGGTGAGGGTGTTCGCCCCAGGGGTGCCTTGCAGCACCACGCCAGCCGGTACCGTAACCGCTGCGGTTGCCGCAGAGGTCACCGTTTCCAATGCGCCGAAGCCATCGGTGTAGGTCACGATCACCCGCAGTTGCAGGTTGCCCTGCGCCACGCCAGGGGTGAAGGTCGCAGCGGTCGCGCCGTTGATGTTAGTGAAGGAAGCACCGACACCTTGCTGCCATTGGAAGCTGAAGGTGCCCAGCCCATCCGCATCGGCAATCCCGCCAGTCAGCGCGGTCAACACCTGTCCTTGATCCGGTGTCGTATCGCTGATCAGCAACGCGCCTGTCGGTGCATCGTTGACGTTAGCCACCGGGTCCGAAGGATCGGACGCAATGCTTTCGTGCACACCGAAGTTATCCACGTAACTGACCACCACGCGCACCTGATCGTCGACCTGATCCTGAGTCAGCGTGAACGTGCTACCGGTGGCTCCGACGATGTCGACGAAGCTGACCCCGTTGGTCGCCTGCCACTGGTAGGTGAACTGCGGATTGCTGAGGCCATCGGCATCGACGATGGTCGACGCGTCAGCGGTCAACACCTGGTTCTGCACCAGAAGCCCGTTAACGGTCGGCCCTGTGGTCGGTGCGCTGTTCGCCGACGAGTCGACGATTTCCAGCGTGCCCTTGGCATCCTGATACACCGCCCGAACGCGGATGTTCAGGCCCGCCACATCATCCGCCACCCGGTAGGTGGTGCCGATCGCCCGCGATACTTCGCCGGCGGCGACAAAGGTGATGTCTTCATAGACGCCCGAGCCAGGAAGGTTTTCAACCTGCCAGTAGTAGGCAACCGCACCGTTAACCGCACCGGTCGGATTGCCAACACTCGTGTTGTCCGCGTCGTGTACCGCCAGATTGCTCACGCGCAGCAGCTGACCGGCGACAGGCGTATCGTCACGCACACCGGTGAGATCATCGAGGATCGCCAGGTGACCTGATGGGTCGCTGTTGACGGCAGTGCCAACGCCGGACGCCTGCGAAACATCAGAGAACTGCAGACGCTCGATGCCCGTCAGCCGATCGACGCCATCTCGCCCCACCACCGAGTCGGTCACAATGACAGTGTCGCCATCGACAACGACGCTGTAGTCCGTCGAAACACCGGAGAACACAGCGGTGTCGAAGCTGTTATCGCCGGCCAGGATCTCCCGCACGATGACCAGTTGGCCTGGGTTGTAAGTACCGTTCAACATGAACGGCACCATGGGCTCCATGCTGTTGAACGAGGCGATTTCCGGGCCAGTGCCATCAGCGTTCTGCCGCACGCTGATGCGTACGTTCAGCCACTTGTCACCGTCGAGGATGTCGTCACCACCGCGACCTTCGAGGAGGTCGCTGCCGCTGCCACCGAGGATGATGTTGCCACCGTCGTAGAACGTCGCTCCGGCTGCCAGCAGATCGGACAGGCCGTTGATCAGGCTGATGTTGGTCAGCACGCTGCCGGTTGCACCCGCGGTAGGCAGCGAAGTTGCATCTTCGTTATCACCACGCAGGAAGTCGCCGTGCGAGGAACCCGACAGACCTTCCATGATGTCGAAACGCACGAGCGCCGAGGCACCCGAACCCGGTACTGGCGGTACATCGAAAAAGCGGTCGCTGTAATCGATGGTCACGCCTTGTGCCAGATCCTTGAAGGTCGCCCAGTCATAGCCGGAGCCGCCGATATAGCGGTCACCCATGCCGAGACTGCCGACCATGATGTCGTCGCCGCCTTCGCCGTTGAACTTATCGTTCTCGTTACCGCCGATGAAGACATCGTGGCCGATCACCGGGTCGTTGCCGAGCGGGTCGAAGTTGTCGCCAGGCGCACCGTCAGATGTGCCCTTCTCGATCCAGTCGTCGCCTTCGTTACCCATGTCCTGTTCGTTGGCTTTGCTGCCCAGGATGAAGTCATTGCCCTGGCCACCAATGGCTTCGGAGGCGTCCTCACCGGTCACGATGAAGTCGTTGCCGAAGCCGCCAATGATCAGGTTGATGCCGTTGCCTCCGTGCAGCACGTCGTTGCCGTCGCCACCCTGGATATTATCGTCGCCGCCAACGTCCGTGATGATGTCGTCGCCGGCGCCACCCCGCAGTTGGTCGTTGCCGTTGCCACCCTCGATGCGATCGTTGCCGGCATCACCCCAGACCGTGTCATCGCCACCCCCCGAGACGAGAATGTCTGCGCCGTTGGTGCCGCCCATCACGACGTGCTCATCACCCGAGTACCGGATGTAGTTGGCGTCAGGACCCGCCGTCAGCGGATTGTCGCGGAACACCACCTGCTGGTTGTTGTCGCTGAGCGGATCGGCGTTGCCCAGGCCATCGTTGTACTGCTTGGACTGGTCTACTTCCAGATAGAACGCAGGATCCGAGAACACCAGGCCTGGCAAGTGCGTGGCCGAGGTGTTGGCCATGATCAGCTTGGCGAACGAGTTGCTTTCAAGTTCCGCATTCATCGACAGGCCAGAGGTGCGTTCCAGGTAATAGAAGCGGTCGCCGTCCTGCAGTTTCTCCAGCTGGTTCTCGAACACGAAGTTGAAGGTCGTGCCGAGCATGCCGCCGAATGGGGTTTTCTCTTCGGCCAGGCCACCGATCCAGAGGTCGATGGCATCGACGCCCGTGATCGTCACACCCTTCAGATCATCAGCAGTGCCCAGCACGCCATCCTTGCCGGCCAGCGTTATGTTGGCCCAGGTACCGCTGCCGTTGAGGAAGTCCAGGCGGTCAGCCGGCGCACCCGCACCACCGAACACCAGCGCCATGGCTGCAGCTCGTTTGTCTAGCAGCGTGAGCGCCGACGTGATCGTGTCATGCGTGCCATAGGCTGCGATGAAGTTGATCAACGACTCCGGATGTTTGAGGTGCTGCACCAGATCGACCCAGCTGTTGTACGGCTTGAGTTGGGTATCACCGGTTTGGCTGTAGATGTCGCGGCGGATCGCGTTGAGCGAGGGAATCCCCACATCGCGGCCACGGGCGATGTTGATCGCCGGCAGGTCGAGCGGCAAACCGAGCAGGTTATTGCGCAGCGCCTCGGTGACGAACTCGTCGATTTCGTTACCGGCCTGGCGAGTCACCCCGCGGATGATCGCGCTGGTCGCATCCTCAGGCGTCACACCACTGGCGGCATACGCCAACGGGTTGAGGAACGCCGCGATCAAGCCCAGTTGCTGATTGGGATCAGCACTGTTCGGATCGCCCACCACGTTGAAATTGACGTCGAAGCGATCGACGGTCTCGGTCAGCATCGAGTGCCCAAACCGGTACACGGTGTGGGCGAACTCGGCGACGATCGAAGCATCGAGGTCGACGTCATAGACTTGGGTCGGTGCAAAGAACAGGTCGACCCGAGGCTGGATGGTCCGCGCAAATTCCTCGAACACCAAGTGTTGATACTGCATCTCGGTGCCGAACTTGGCCGCCTGGAACAAGCGCTCGCCATTCCACACCAGCGCATCGATCTCAGCCTGGTTGACTGGCAATGCACTCACCGGAGTGAGCAGCCACTCGTTGAGGAAGGCCACGTCATTGGAATCGAGCACCGTATCCTTGGTCTGCGCGACCAGCCGATTGTGCTCGGCGTGGAAGATCGCATGCACCGCGGTCAGGCCGATGTTTTCGTTGACCCGGCCGTCGCCAGCGATGTAGTGAGCGTCGAGCAGTTCGTTGTCATAGGTCAGGTTGTTGCCGCCTGGGCCAGTTGGCTGCGAATTGCCGACATCAGTGTCAGTATCCGCCTGCAGAACCCCGCCGACGATTACCGGCACGGCATTGTTGTTGATGTCGACGAGGAACTGGTGACCGGTACGCACTGCGTTGGTCAGGCTGATCGGGGCATTCGGATTGCCTTCGACCAGGACGTCATCCGCCGTGCCGCCAATACCATCAAGCCCTTTCATCACGACCATCGGGAAGCCGTTCGGCCCCTTGATGAAATTGCCATAGGCGTCGGTCGCCAATAGCGGGGCGTTATCGACGTCGGCATCGGTCAGGTGGATACCCAGGATGTCGTTGGCTTGCGCCTTGACCACTTTCCAGGTCGCCATGCCACCGATTTCGGTGTCATCTCCGCCGCCATACTTGCCATCCACCCCCAGGTCAATGTTAGTGATCAGCCTACCGGTCGCTATGGGGCCGTCGTCGGTCATTACATAACCGCGCAGGAACACCTGATGCGAGGGGTGCGAGCTGTAGGTCTGGTTTTGGTCCACGAATGGCGTCGTGGTGTTGGTTTGCTCATGGATGTCGTCTGCCGTGCCGAGAACGCCATCCGCCCCTGGCAGGTTGGTCGCGCGGCTCAACACCATGAAGTTAGTGTTGCCGCCTGGCACATACAGCGGATCATCCGGTTTCAACGGGATGAAGACCGTGCCCGAACCGCCCTTGGTCACGAGATCGAGACCATGATCGAAGAACTGCCCGAAGAAGGTCATCCAGGCGTTGAACGGCGCAGACAGCCCCGCATCCGCCGCGGTGTTCTCGAACAGGTACACATCATGGTCGTCGCCCGTACCGAACTGACCATCCAGGCCAGGGCTGGCGACTATCCGTACGCCATCCTTGAGCACATCGTCATTACCAGCCAGGCCGAAGTTGAGCACTCCGTCCACACCCGGGTCGTAAGCCGTGGCATAGGCCGCCGGGTTGTTCGCCGTCTGGTCAACGATCAGATTACTGATGGTACGAGGCTGCGAGTCAATCACAAGGCCGCCGTTGCTCGCATACGTCGTTCCCAATTCCGCTGGATTGAAGACCGGATCGGTCAAGCGCGGAAAGATGTTATCGGCAGCACCAAACTCGGTGTGGTTGTTGCCGTTGAGGTTCATCAGGTTGTTGTTCGACCCATCGACCGAACGCAGGCCCAACGGCGCGCGGATGTTCGGGATCAGCGAGAGGATGTCCTGCCCGTTCGCGTCTGCCTCGGCAATCTTGATCTGATCAAGGATGAAGTTGAGGTCGGAGCGAACCATGTGCAGGCCTTCGCCACCCGCCGTGGCATCGACGACAGGCACCTGCGCCGTTGGCACAACCGGCGCACCGGGAGCCACCACAGTAGTCGGCGCCGAGAACACTATTTCGGTCGTGCCATGACCATCCTGGTAGATCGCCTTGACCCGCAACGACAACCCGACGAGGTCAGGAGAGACCTTGAACGCGGTGCCGTCGGCACTCTGGAACGCCAGGTCGCCGGCCGGCAACAGGATGATGTCCTCGAATACACCGCTGCCTGGACTGGCTTCGAACTGCCAGTAGTAGGACACCGAGGTGTTGTTGAGAGTACCCAGCGGATTACCCGGCGCGATGTTGTTGCCATCGCGCACCAGGGCCGAGCTGACCGTCAGCGTGTCGCCCACCGTGATCGCTCCGCCGTTTCCATCCGTGACGGTCGGACTGCCCGTCGGCTGTAGATTCAGCCCAGGCACCAGCACTCGCTGGCTATCGGAGAACTGCAGGCGTTCGATATGCAACAGCGTATCGGTGCCGTCGCGACCGGCGACGGTATCGGTCACCGTCCAGACATCATCCGCCAGATTGGCCGTGCCGCGCGTGTCTTGAACCACCGTATATTCGGACTGAACCCCGGAGTAAATGGCAGTGTCGAAGGCCGCCCCGCCCGTCGAGGTACCGGGCAGGATTTCCCGCACGGCCTTGAGCTGACCCGGGTTATAGGTGCCATCCAGCATGAACGGGATCATATCGACCATGCTGTCGAAGGTGGCAATCTCTGGGCCGGTATGGTTGACGTCGCCGGGAGCATAAACGGCAATTCTGACGTTGATCCATTTGTCGCCGTCGATCAGATCATCGCCACCGCGGCCCTCGATCAAGTCACTGCCATTGCCACCGAGGATGATGTTGCCGGTGGCAAAGCCTGTGGTTGGCAAACCGGCATCGGCCAGGAACTGGTCCAGTCCTCGGATCAACGCCACATTGGTCAGCGCACTGCCCGTGGCGCCGCCGTGGTTGACGATGGTGACCGCATCCACATCATCGCCTTTGAGCACATCGCCAAATTGCGAACCGGACAAGCCTTCGACCTCGGCAAAACGGTCGAGAATCGAGGCCGGCGAGGCGCCGACCGGGTTGAACACCCCGGCGTTCTGGTTTGGCGCGTTGCCATGTGGCTGCGCCAGCGCGGCCAGGCTCAGGTCAACGGTCACGCCGACCTTGTCATTTTTGTAGGTCACCCAGTCGAAGCCGGACATGCCGTCCATCTTGTCCTGGGCATCGCTGCCGACAAAGATGTCATCGCCACCCTCGCCGATCATTTCGTCGAAGCCACCGCCACCGACAAAGATGTCGTTGCCGATCACATCGTCAGTGAGCAACGGCGCGAAGTTATCGCCAGGCGCACCGTCCTGGGCGCCCTTCTCGATCCAGTCATCCCCTTCGTTGCCGGTAGGTGGCAGGTTGGTCTTGGCGCCGAGGATGAAGTCGTCACCCCGACCGCCGAAGGTCGTGGTGATGTCTTCGGTGGTAACGATAAAGTCCTGCCCATCGCCCCCCAGGATCAGGTTGCCTGCAGCCAGCATGCTACCGGCCACGATCACGTCGTTACCGGCATTACCTTCCAGACGGTTGTCGCCGAACGAGTCGGTGATGATGTCATCGCCCGCGCCGCCGAGTACCGCATCGTTGCCGGCGCCACCTTCGAGGCGGTCGTTGCCTCCATCGCCGTAAAGGGTGTCATCGCCGTCACCGGAGATGATGATGTCATTGCTGGCCGTGCCGCCCAGGACGACATGGTCTTCACCGGTGTATTGCAGATAGTTACTGTCCGCCCCCGGGGTGTTGGGGTTGTCGCGGATCACCAGCGGCACGACTTCCACGCCGTTGATCATGATGCCGCCCGTCGGATCTGCTTTGCCGTCCACGCCAAGGTTCGTGAACTGATTGGCCTGATTCACTTCGAGAGTGAATGTAGGCGTCAGGAACACGGTGTTCGACAGGTGGGTGACATCGGAGTTGAGCATGATCAGCTTGGCAAAGGAGTTGTTCTCCAACTCGGTGCCGAAGTTCAGGCCCGCGGTACGCGACAGGTAGTAGAAGCGGTCGCCGTTCTGCAACGCCTCCAGCTGGGTTTCAAACACGAAGTTGAACGTCGAACCGAGCATGCCGCCGAACGGCATTTTCTGCTCGGCGAGGCCTCCGACCCAGAAGTCGACATCGTCCAGGCCCGTGATCGTCACACCCGTCACGTCGTCGGCAGTGCCCAACTGCCCGTCCGCGCCGGCCAGCGTCATGTTGGCATAGGCACCGGTGCTGTTCAGGAAGTCCAGGCGGTCAGCCGGCGAGCCCGCGCCGCCGAATACCAGCGCCAGGGCTGCAGCGCGTTTGTCTGCCAACGAGGTCACCGACGTAATCGTGGCATGCGTGCCAAAGGCCGCAATGAAGTTGACCAACGACTCGGGGTGTTTGAGGTGGTCGGCAAAGTCAGCCCAACTGATGTAAGGCTTGAGTTGGCTGTCGCCGGTTGAGTGGTACATCTCACGGCGTGCTTCATTCAACGTGGGGATGCCCGTGTCGCGACCACGGGCCAGGTTCAGGGCCGGCAAATCGAGCGGCAGGCCGAGCAGATTGTTGCGCAAGGCTTCGGTGACGAACTCGTCGATCTCATTACCGAGCTGACGGGTCACACCGCGAATAATCGCTCCTGCCGCTTCGTCCGCCGTCGCCCCGCTACCGGCGAACGCCAGCGGGTTGAGGAAGGCCGCGATCAGACCGAGTTGTGCGTCCGGGTTGTTCGGGTCAGTGAGGAGCGGATTGAACTCGGGGTCGAAACGATCGACAGTCTCGGTCAACATCGAGTGACCGAAGCGGTACACCACGTGGGCGAACTCGGCGAGGATGGCCGGGTTGATCGAGGTGTCATACCCGTTGGGCGCAAGGAATCCGTCGATCTGCGGCTGAACGGTCCGCGCGAACTCCTCGAACACCAGGTGCTGGTACTGCATCTCGGTGCCGAACTTGGCGGCCTGGAACAGGCGTTCGCCGTCCCACACCAACGCCGCGATTTCGGCGGGTGTGGTGGGTATCGCGGCCACGTCGTCCACCAGCCACTCATTGAGGAAGGCCAGATCGCCAGCAGCCAGAAGGGTGTCCTTGGTTTGCTGGACCAGGCGGTTGTGCTCGGAGTGGAACACATGGTGCACGGTGGTCAGGCCGATGTTCTCGTTTACCCGGCCGTCGCCGGCAATGTAGTGGGCGTCGAGCAACTCGTTGTCATAGGTCAGGTTGTTGCCGGCTCCATCAGCCGGCTGCGCATTACCGACAAGCGCATCAGCATCCGCCTGCAGAACCCCGCCGACGACGACCGGTGCAGCATTGTGGGCGATGTCGTCGAGGAAGCCATGCCCGGCGCTCACGGCGTTGGCCAGGCTGATCGGAGCATCCCGGTTGCCTTCGACCAGGATGTCATCCGCCGTGCCGCCAATACCATCAAGCCCTTTCATCACCACCTGGGGCATGCCGCTCGGTCCCCGGATGAAGTTGCCATAGGCATCGGTGGCCAGCAGCGGCACGTTGTGCACATCGGCGTCGGTCAGGTTGATGCCGAGAATGTCACGGGCCTGGGCCTTGACCACGGCCCAGGTCGCCATGCCGCCATTGGTGCCGTCGCCATCATCGGCCGTGCCGAATTTGCCATCGCCGCCAAGATCGCGGTTGGTAATCAAGCGCCCCGTTGCAATCGGGTCACCTGCCGCGTTGATGACGTACTCGCGCAGGAACACCTGATGCGAGGGGTGCGAGCTGTAAGTCTGGCTTTGGTCCACGAACGGCGAGGTGGTGTTGGGCTGGCCATCATCGGCAGTGCCGAGTATTCCGTCCGCGCCGGGGGTATGCACTGCTCGTGGCAGCACCATGAAGTTGGTCGGGCCGCCCGGTACGTACAATGGATCGTCCGGTTGCAGCGGAATAAACACAACGTCGGTACTGCTCTTGGTGACCAGGTCCAGGCCGTGGTCGAAGAACTGGCCGAAAAAGGTCATCCACGCGTTGAAGCCAGCGGTCAAACCGACGTCCGGTGATTCATTGGGAATGAAGAACACTTCTTTGTCGTCAGCCGTGCCAAACACACCATCCAGACCGGGGCTGATTACCGGGGCTGCACCGCCGTTCGCCGCCACCGCGGCCGGGTTGTTGGCGGTCTGGTCGACGATCAGGTTACTGATGATCCGAGGCTGCGGATCGACCACATTCCCTGACGCGGCGTATGCCGCTCGATACTGGGCATCAAGCAGGCGCAGGAACGAATTGTCCGCCGCGCCAAACTCGCTTTGCCCGGCAACCAGATTGTTGTAGCTGCCATCGACGGTTCGCAGGCCAAAGGGCACCTGACTATTGGGGAGCAAATCACTGAGGCTGGCACCACTGGAATGCGCTTCTGCAATAAATATTTGCTTGAGGATGAATTCCAGGTCCGCCTTGTTGAAATTGGCCATTTCGGTTGTCCTCGCTGTATCTGGGGGGAGAGCACGGGACGATAGAAATCCTCCCACGCCCAGTCAGGTGCTGGCTAACGCGGTTTGTTGGTGCATTTTTTTGGCGAGAGCAGGCGCGGGAAAGGCAAAGCCGTTCCCCGGGTGCGCACCTGGAATTCGCGAATTGAATGGCTCGCTGAGCGATCAGGCAAAGCGAATCCAGACCCTAGTTAGGCGGGCCATGGAAACGGGACGTAAAGGCAAACTTGCTAAACAGCCCCTTCACTCTGCAAAGGATCGAAATGATCGACATGTTCTGCTCCTCAGGAAAATCACCGCGCTTCGCGTTGCCAAAGTGATGGCAAATTTCTGGCGGGTGATCCCCCACAAGTAAGACTAAAGTTCCATAGCAAATGAATGTCAATTTTGTGTCGTTAAAACAGACGATCGGTGTCAGCGCGTCTAACTAGCTGTTTTCAATGGATATATAGATAGTCAGACTCAGCTATAGAGCGAAATGATATTTCAGAGTGTTTCACCGCGACCTACGCTCCTGCATAGGAGAGCAACGCAGAGTTTTCGGATGACTCGCCGCCTATAGAGCGACCAGCCTGCGTCGACTAGCTACCTCCAGAACGACATCTACTGCTAGCTGGTGCGCCGCAAGGGCTATCGGCTTTTCGACGAGGGGTGACCCCAATGCAAAAGCAATCGAGCACCCGCTCCGAAATCGCCGACACACTCTTTCGCCTGCGCCGCAGTTTTTACTTGCTGGCAGGGTTCAGCGGCGTCATCAACGTCATGATGTTGACTCCCGCCGTGTACATGCTGCAGGTCTATGATCGGGCCCTGGTCAGTCGCAACGTCACGACGCTGACCATGCTGACCTTTCTGGTGATAGGCCTGTTCTTGCTGATGTCCTCGCTGGAAATGGTCCGCACCCGCATGCTGATCCGGGTCGGCAACTGCCTCGACATGGACCTCAACCGCCGCATCTTCACCGCTGCATTCGAGCGCAACCTGAGCCGCGCCGGTGGTAATCCGGCCCAGGCCCTGCAAGATCTCGCGCAGGTTCGTCAGTTCCTCACCGGCAATGCCCTGTTTGCGTTCTTCGATGCGCCGTGGACGCCGATCTATCTGTTGGTCTCCTACCTGATCCACCCGCTGCTCGGACTGGTCACGCTGATCGGCTCGATGATTCTGGTGGGCCTGGCTTATCTCACTGAAAAGGCGACGCAGAAGCCGCTGGCCGAAGCCAATCAGGCCGCCATCTCCTCCGCCCTGTACGCCAACAACAACCTGCGCAATGCCGAGGTCATCGAGGCCATGGGCATGCTGCCGTCGATCAGCAAGCGCTGGTACCAAAGTCATTTGCGCATTCTGGAAATGCAGACCCTGGCCTCCGACCGCGCCGCCATGATCAGCAGCACCGGACGCTTCGTGCGCATCACGTTGCAATCGCTGATCCTGGGCGCCGGCGCACTGCTGGCGATCGAAGGCAAGATCACCCCGGGGATGATGATTGCCTGCTCAATCCTCACCGGCCGTGCGCTGGGTCCGGTGGAACAGGTCATCGCGTCGTGGAAGCAACTGCTCGGCTGCCGCTCGGCCTGGGGTCGGCTCAACGAGATGCTGAGCGATTATCCGCGTCGGCCACCAAGCATGTCGCTGCAGCGGCCGATGGGCATGCTGGCCGTGGAGAATGTGTACGCCGGTTCCCCCGGTACCAACAACACGATTCTGCGCGGGGTCAGCTTCAGCCTTGTCCCCGGCGAAAGCCTTGGCATTATCGGTCCGTCCGCCTCTGGCAAATCCACCCTCGCCCGCCTGCTGGTGGGCGTCTGGCCGGCACAGGCCGGCAAGGTGCGCCTGGACGGCGCGGACATGTTCACCTGGAACAAGGGCGAACTGGGCCCCTGGCTTGGCTACCTGCCACAGGATGTGGAGCTGTTCGAAGGCACCATCGCCGACAACATTGCGCGCTTTGGCGAAGTGGACAGCGACGCGGTCATCCGTGCCGCCAAGAGCACTGGGGTGCACGAGATGATCCTGCGTTTCCCTCAGGGTTACGACACCCGCCTGGCCACCGATGGCAGCCCGCTTTCCGGGGGACAGAAGCAACGCATCGCCTTGGCCCGCGCGCTGTATGGCGACCCCAATCTGATCGTGCTGGATGAGCCGAACGCCAACCTCGACGACGTCGGCGAAAAGGCCTTGGTCGATGCGCTGGCCGAACTCAAGGGCCGTGGCGCCACCGTCATACTGATTTCCCACCGCCCCAACGTGCTCTGCGCCGTCGACAAGGTGCTGATGCTGCGTGACGGAGGCGTGCAAATGCTCGGCACGCGCGAAGAAGTATTCACCGCGTTGCGCAAGGCCAGTGTGATGCCTGCAAACGCGCCGACTCCGCTGGCCTCCGTCAAAGCACGGGAGTGATCGATCATGCAAATGAGCCAACACACCGAGATGATTCTCAACGAATCCAAGAGCGTGGTCGATCTGGACGTCGGCAGACCCGCGCACTGGGGCATGTGGCTGGTACTCGCCGGGTTCGGCGGCTTTCTCCTGTGGTCCTGGCTGGCGCCGCTGGATGCTGGCGTGGTCGCGACAGGCACGGTCAAAATCACCAGCAATCGCAAAGCCGTGCAGCATCTCAGTGGCGGCACCGTGGAGGCCATTCTCGTTCGCGAAGGCGAATTGGTGACCAAAGGCCAGGAAGTGGTCCGCCTCGACTCGTTGCGCGCCGTTGCCGAACAGGGTGCGGTCAGCGCCCAGTACATCGTCAGCAAGACCGTGGAAAACCGCCTTGAAGCGGAACGGGACAACCGCGATGTGGTGGCCTACGACCCTGAGTTGCTCAAGCGCTTCGGCAATGACCACCGCCTGACGGCTGCCATGGACCTGCAACAGCGCCTGCTGGACACCCGCCGCGCCGGTCTCGCCGGCGAAATCAGCATCCTGCAGGAAAACCTGGCAGCGTCGGCTGTGCAGCTCAAGGGCTTGCAGCAGGTCTATAGCGCCCGCGCCTCGCAGATCAACTTCCTCAACCAGGAACTGCAAGGCACACGCATTCTGGCGGCCGAAGGCTACATCCCGCGAAACCGCCTGCTTGAGCTGGAACGCAGCAATGCCGACCTTTCCGCCGGACAGGCCGAGAACCTCAACAACATCGCTCGCACACGCAGCCAGACCACGGAAATCAAGCTGCGCATCCTGCAACGCCAGCACGACTACCTGAAGGAAGTGGAATCGATGCTGACCGACACCGCCAAGGAAAACACCACCCTGGCCGACCGCTTGCGCGCGCTGGACTATGAAGTGACGCACACGGTGATTCGCTCGCCCATCGATGGCATGGTCCAGTCCCTGAGCATCGCCACGGTCGGCGGGATCATTCAGCCCGGCTTCAAGATCATGGAAATCGTTCCGGTCAACGAACCGCTGCAGGTCGACGCGATGATTCCCGTACAGGCCATCGACAAGATGGTTCCCGGCTTGCCCGTGGACATTTCATTCCCGGCTTTCAACCATGCCCGGACGCCCAACATCCCCGGCCGCGTGAAAACCATCTCCGCCGACCGCCTGATGGACGAAGAAAGCAAACAACCGTTCTATCTGGCCCAGGTGGAAGTCACGCCCGATGGCATGGGCCTGCTGGGTAGCAATCACATTCGCCCCGGCATGCCCGCCAGCGTCACCATCAAGACTGGCGAGCGCAACCTGATGAGCTATCTTCTCAAACCCATGCTCGAACGTGTGGACAGCTCATTCAAGGAGCAATGAAATGGACCGTCATTGCCTGTTCTTCTGCCTGCTGGGGCTGTCTCTGCCAACCTGTGCCATGGACCTGAAACAAGCCTGGGATCTGTTGCAGTACCAGGGTCCTATCTACCAGGCGGCCATCAATGAAAAAAAGGCCGGCGGCGAAAACCGCGCCATCGGCCTGTCCGGCCTGCTACCGCAGATCAATGCCTCGGCCTATGACAACAAGGTCAATGGCACCCAAAGCCAGAACGGCCTCGACAGAGATCTCGACTACGACTCCAAGGGCGCCAACGTGCGCCTGCGCCAGCCACTCTTCAACAAACAGAAAATGGCCGAGTACCGCCAGGGTCAACAGCGTGCCGACTACAGCGTCGCGGTGTTCGATGCCAAGAGCCAGGACGCCGCGGTACGCCTGGCCGAAAGCTATTTCGACGTGCTCCTGGCCAGCGAAACCATCGTCCTGGCCAAGTCCAAGCTGAACGCCTTCGATGAGCAACTCGCCTCAGCAAAACGGCGCATGGAACTGGGGGCGGGCACCGTCACCGACATCGATGAATCGGTCGCTCGCCGCGACCTCGCCGAGGCCGAGCTGATCGAAGCACAGGACAACTTGATCAACGCGCGCCGCAAGCTGGTGGAATTTATCGGTGAAACCCCCGATTCGCTGACCACCTTGCGTCCGGGCTTCAATACACCACCGCTGCTCCCGAGCAACCTGCAGGACTGGTTAGTCAAAGCCCAGGCCGATAGCCCATTGATTCATGCTCGCCGCTATAGCAGTGACCTCGCAGCAGAAGAAGTGAAGCGCGCCAGGGCCGGCCACTGGCCAACACTGGATTTCATTGCCGGCTACACCGCGGGCAAGAGCCAATCACTCTCCGAGTTGAATCAACGCAACCAATACGGCTCGATCGGGCTGGAGGTCAATTTCCCACTGTTCAGTGGTGGCGGCGTCAGCGCGCTGACACGCCAGGCCAGTGCCAATAGCGATAAGGCCATAGACGAACTCGACGCCACACGACAGGAAGTCATCTCCGGAACCACTCGTGAGTATTACGGCATACAGAGCGGCGCCAAACGTGTTCGCGCGCTGGAGAAAGCCGTTGAATCCAACGAGCGCTCACTGGCTTCGACCCGCAAGGGCTTCAAAGAGGGGGGTACCAGTACCAACTCGGACGTGCTCAATGCCGAAGAATTGCTCTTCGTTGCACGCCACGATCTGTTCGAGGCGAAGTTGCGTTATTTGATGTCCCGCCTGCGCCTGGCCTCTTCGGTGGGCAGTCTGGGCGACGACGATATCGACCAGATCAACGACTACCTCGGCCCGGAACTGCTGGTGAACAACTGACTTGCACCTGACCGCCGGTCGAGCCAAACGATGGCTGACCGGCGTTCTGATGATGCGTGACCAGTTGTTCAAAAACAGCCGTTTCGATCACCTGTGGATAACTTATTCCACCGTCACCGACTTCGCCAGGTTACGCGGCTGGTCAACGTCCGTGCCTTTCAAGACAGCCACGTAGTACGACAGCAATTGCAGCGGGATGGTGTAGAGGATCGGCGACAGGGTGTCGTGGATGTGCGGCATGTGGACAACGTGCGTGCCTTCGCCGTTGGTCATGCCAGCCTTTTCGTCTGCAAAGACGATCAGTTGGCCACCACGGGCGCGGACTTCCTGGAGGTTGGATTTCAACTTCTCCAGCAGCTCGTTGTTCGGCGCCACGGTCACCACTGGCATGTCGTTATCCACAAGTGCCAACGGGCCGTGTTTCAGTTCGCCCGCCGGGTAGGCTTCAGCGTGGATGTAGGAAATTTCCTTGAGTTTCAGGGCCCCTTCCATCGCTACCGGGAATTGCGCACCACGGCCGAGGAACAGCGTGTGGTTTTTCTCGGCGAACAGTTCGGCGATTTTCTCCACGGTGCTGTCCATGGCCAAGGCTTCACCCAAGCGGGTTGGCAGACGACGCAATTCTTCGACCAACGTGGCTTCGACGCCTTTGGCCAACGTGCCGCGTACCTGACCCAAGGACAGGGTGAGCAACAGCAAACCCACCAGTTGGGTGGTAAAGGCTTTGGTCGACGCCACGCCGATTTCACGACCGGCTTGGGTCAGCAGCGTCAGGTCGGACTCACGCACCAGCGAACTGATGCCGACGTTGCAGATCGCCAGGCTGGCGAGGAAGCCCAATTCCTTGGCATTGCGCAACGCGGCCAGGGTATCGGCCGTCTCACCGGACTGCGAGATGGTCACGAACAGAGTGTCTGGCTGCACCACCACCTTGCGGTAGCGGAATTCGCTGGCGACTTCGACCTGGCACGGGATACCGGCCAGTTCTTCGAGCCAGTAACGGGCAACCATGCCGGCGTGATAGCTGGTGCCGCAGGCAACGATCTGTACGTTGCGCACTTTGGCGAACAGTTCGGCGGCCTGTGGGCCGAATGCCTGTACCAACACGCCGTTGGGGCTCAGACGACCTTCGAGGGTACGCTGCACGACGGCGGGTTGTTCGTGAATTTCCTTGAGCATGAAGTGGCGAAACGTGCCCTTGTCCGCGGCTTCGGCACCGTCGCGGTACTGCACGGTTTCACGCTCGACGGCTTTGCCATTCACGTCCCAGATCTGCACGCTGTCACGGCGGATTTCAGCAATATCGCCTTCTTCCAGGTACATGAAACGGTCAGTGACCTGACGCAGTGCCAGTTGGTCGGAAGCCAGGAAGTTTTCACCCAGGCCCAGGCCAATTACCAACGGGCTGCCGCTGCGGGCCGCAACCAGGCGATCCGGTTGATGAGCACTGATAACCGACAGACCGTAAGCACCGTGCAACTCTTTGACAGTCGCCTTCAGGGCGGCGGTCAGATCGTGCAGGTCCTTGAGTTTATGGTTCAGCAGGTGAGCGATAACTTCGGTGTCGGTGTCCGAGGTGAACACGTAACCCAAGGCTTTGAGCTGCTCACGCAAGGCTTCGTGGTTTTCGATGATGCCGTTGTGCACCACGGCCAGGTCGCCGGAGAAATGCGGGTGTGCGTTGCGCTCGCAGGGTGCGCCGTGTGTGGCCCAACGGGTGTGAGCAATGCCGAGGCGGCCGACCAGTGGCTCGGCTTCGAGCGCCGCTTCCAGTTCGCTGACCTTGCCCGGACGACGCATACGCTCGAGTTTTTCATCGTTGGTGAAGACCGCCACACCGGCGCTGTCATAGCCACGGTATTCCAGGCGCTTGAGGCCTTCGAGCAGGATGGCGGTGATGTTACGTTCTGCGACTGCGCCGACAATTCCACACATGGCTATTTCTCCTGACTGATAGCTGCGCAAATCAAATTGATACCGCGCGCCTGTATCAGATCGCGAGCCTCCAGGGGCAGGCGATCATCGGTGATAAGGGTATGGACACTGCTCCACGGCAGCTCCAGGTTGGGAATTTTGCGACCGATCTTGTCGGCCTCCACCATCACGACGACTTCACGGGCGACTTCGGCCATGACTCGGCTCAAACCCAGCAATTCGTTGAAGGTGGTCGTACCGCGAACCAGATCGATGCCGTCGGCACCGATGAACAATTGGTCAAAGTCGTAGGAGCGTAATACTTGCTCGGCGACTTGCCCCTGGAAAGACTCGGAATGCGGATCCCAGGTCCCGCCGGTCATCAACAGCACCGGCTCGTGTTCAAGTTCGCTCAAGGCATTGGCAACGTGCAGCGAGTTGGTCATCACCACAAGACCCGGCTGCTGGCCGAGTTCCGGAATCATGGCCGCCGTGGTGCTGCCGCTGTCGATGATGATGCGTGCATGCTCGCGAATGCGCAGGACGGCGGCGCGAGCAATGGCTTGTTTGTATTTGGAGATCGGTTGGCCGATGTCGGCCACCAGTTCCTGAGGCATGGTGATTGCTCCGCCGTAACGGCGCAGCAGCAGGCCGTTACTTTCGAGCGCTGCCAAGTCCTTGCGAATCGTAACTTCAGAAGTTTCGAAGCGCTTCGCCAGCTCATCCACACTGACTTCGCCCTGCTCATTGAGCAAGGTGAGAATATTGTGCCGGCGTTGGGGTGTATTGCGCTTCGACATGGGCTTGTAAGTTTCGATTCGAAAGATAACGGAAGCAATCAAAACCTATCAGCGAAAGTTCGTCAAGCGGATAGCGATAAAATGTCTATGGGTAAAAGCATCGCGGGCCAGCCCGCTCCCACAGGAATTGGGAGATCCTTGTGGGAGCGGGCTGGCCCGCGAATGCAGTTGTGCAGACTGTGAATAAATCAGGCTGACAACAGGTATGTGGATAACTCAGCTCTTCTTGATCTTCTCCGGCCGTTTCCAGCCATCGATGTTCTTCTGACGAGCTCGCCCTACCGCCAACTGGGATTTATCCACAGTCGAGGTAATCGTCGAACCGGCCGCCGTGGTCGCACCTGACAAGATATCCACAGGTGCCACCAACGAGTTGTTGGAACCGATGAACACATCTTCACCCAGCACCGTCTTCCACTTGTTGGCGCCATCGTAGTTGCACGTAATGGTGCCCGCGCCAATGTTGGTCCGCGCACCGATCTCGGCGTCGCCCAGATAGCTCAAATGACCCGCCTTGGCGCCTTCACCCAAGTGTGCGTTCTTCAGTTCAACAAAGTTACCCACATGCGCGCGAGCTTCAAGCACAGTGCCTGGCCGCAGGCGGGCGAATGGGCCGGCGTCACTGCCTTCACCCAGAATGGCGCCTTCAATGTGGCTGTTGGCCTTGATCACGACACCTTTACGCAGGGTGCTGTCCTTGATCACGCAGTTCGGGCCGATCACCACGTCATCTTCGATGACGACGTTGCCTTCGAGGATCACGTTGATATCGATCAGCACGTCGCGGCCAACGGTGACTTCACCGCGCACATCGAAACGGGCCGGGTCACGCAGGGTCACGCCTTGAGCCATTAAGCGACGGCCGGCGCGCAGCTGATAATGGCGCTCCAGTTCGGAGAGTTGCTTGCGATCATTGGCGCCCTGCACTTCCATGGCGTCATGAGGTTGCTCGGTGGCCACGATCAGACCATCGCTGACCGCCATGGCGATCACGTCTGTCAGGTAATACTCGCCCTGGGCATTGTTGTTGGAGAGACGACTCATCCAGTTGCCAAGGCGTTCGAAAGGCATGGCCAGAATGCCAGTGTTGCCTTCAGTGATTGCGCGCTCTTTTTCGTTGGCGTCCTTTTGCTCGACGATCGCCGTGACCTTGCCGTCGGCATCGCGGACGATGCGGCCATAACCGGTAGGGTCGTCCAGCTCAACGGTGAGCAAACCCAGTTGCTGCGGCGCCACTTTCTTGAGCAGGCGTTGCAGGGTTTCGACCTCAATCAGCGGCACATCACCGTAGAGAATCAGTACGGTATCGGACTCGATGAACGGCACGGCCTGCGCCACCGCATGACCGGTACCCAGTTGCTTGTCCTGGAGGACGAAATTCAGGTCGTCCGCCGCCAGGCGCTCACGCACCGCTTCGGCTCCATGACCAATGACCACATGAATACGCTGTGGATCAAGTTGCCGGGCGCTGTGGATAACATGGCCAAGCATCGAGTTGCCGGCAATCGGGTGCAGAACTTTCGGCAATGCCGAACGCATGCGCGTGCCTTGGCCAGCAGCGAGGATAACGATTTCAAGAGACATGACTGGCTACCAATCCTGGGTGGTCAGCGGCTGCGACCAGATTATGAAAGTCGGAAAAGAAAAAAGGGTAGCCGAGGCTACCCTTTTTAATCAATCGCGCAACAAGTCGCAGGCAATTAGCCACCGAACTTCTTGCGGATCTGCTGGACGGTGCGCAGCTGAGCTGCTGCCTCGGCCAGACGTGCGGAAGCAGCACCGTAGTCGAATTCTGCACCACGGTCATGCAAGGCCCTCTCGGCAGCCTTAACGGCTTCCTGAGCAGAGGCTTCATCCAGGTCGACAGCACGTTGCACGGTATCGGCAAGTACTTTGACCATGTTCGGCTGAACCTCGAGGAAACCACCGGAGATGTAAAACACCTCGGCTTCCCCGCCCTGCTTGATCAGGCGGATCGGACCCGGTTTGAGATTAGTGATCAGCGGCGCGTGACCCAGAGCGATACCAAGATCACCCAGAGCACCGTGCGCAATCACCATCTCGACCAGGCCGGAAAAGATTTCTCCTTCCGCGCTGACGATATCGCAATGGACTGTCATAGCCATCTGATTGCCTCAACCTAAATTAGCGCCCGTTTCCGGGCGCCGGGATTACAGTTTCTTGGCTTTCTCGATCGCTTCTTCGATGCCGCCGACCATGTAGAACGCTTGTTCTGGCAGGTGGTCGTAGTCACCGTTGAGGATGCCTTTGAAGCCAGCAATGGTGTCTTTCAGGGAAACGTATTTGCCCGAAGAACCGGTGAAGACTTCAGCCACGAAGAACGGCTGCGACAAGAAGCGCTGGATCTTACGAGCACGGTTTACCAACTGCTTGTCTTCTTCCGACAGCTCGTCCATACCCAGGATCGCAATGATGTCCTTCAGTTCTTTGTAACGCTGCAGGACGTACTGTACACCGCGAGCAGTGTCGTAGTGATCCTGGCCGATTACGTTCGGGTCCAGCTGGCGCGAAGTCGAGTCGAGTGGATCGATTGCCGGGTAGATACCCAGGGAAGCGATGTCACGGGACAGAACGACGGTCGCGTCCAAGTGGGCGAAAGTGGTCGCTGGCGACGGGTCGGTCAAGTCATCCGCAGGTACGTATACCGCCTGGATCGAGGTGATCGAACCGTTCTTGGTCGAAGTGATACGCTCTTGCAGAGTACCCATCTCTTCGGCCAGGGTCGGCTGGTAACCTACTGCGGAAGGCATACGGCCCAGCAGTGCGGATACTTCAGTACCGGCCAGGGTGTAACGATAGATGTTGTCGACGAACAGCAGAACGTCGTTACCTTCGTCACGGAACTTCTCGGCCATGGTCAGACCGGTCAGTGCTACGCGCAGACGGTTACCCGGCGGCTCGTTCATCTGACCGTAAACCAGTGCCACTTTGTCCAGAACGTTGGAATCCTTCATCTCGTGGTAGAAGTCGTTACCCTCACGAGTACGCTCACCCACACCGGCGAACACGGAATAACCGCTGTGCTCGATGGCGATGTTACGGATCAGTTCCATCATGTTTACGGTTTTGCCTACACCGGCACCACCGAACAGACCGACTTTACCACCCTTGGTGAACGGGCAAACCAAGTCAATAGCCTTGATGCCGGTTTCCAGCAGGTCGTTGCCGCCCGCTTGTTCAGCGAAGGTTGGCGCAGGACGGTGAATGCCCCAGCGCTCTTCGGTGTCGATCGGGCCAGCTTCGTCGATCGGGTTGCCCAGTACGTCCATGATCCGGCCCAGCGTCGCTTTACCGACCGGTACGGAGATGGCGGAACCGGAGTCGATGACGTCCAGACCACGCTTCAAGCCCTCGGTGGAGCCCATCGCAATGGTACGAACCACGCCGTCGCCCAGCTGTTGCTGAACTTCCAGAGTGGTTGCGGCCGCGCTTTGTACAGTCAGCGCGTTGTAGATGCTCGGTACGCTGTCGCGTGGGAATTCCACGTCGATAACGGCGCCGATGATTTGAACGATACGTCCGCTACTCATAGCTGGATCCTCTGAATATTTGAACCGTTAAACCGCGGCAGCGCCGCCGACGATTTCCGAGATCTCTTGGGTGATCGCAGCCTGACGCGCCTTGTTGTAGATCAGCTGCAAATCGCTGATCAAATCACCGGCGTTGTCGGTAGCGTTCTTCATCGCGATCATCCGCGCAGCTTGTTCAGCCGCGTTGTTCTCGACCACCGACTGGTAGACCTGCGACTCCACGTAACGAACCATCAAGCCGTCAAGCAGCTCTTTGGCGTCCGGTTCGTAGAGATAGTCCCAGTGGTGCTTGAGTCCTTGATCCGGGGTTGCCACCAGTGGAATCAACTGCTCCACGGTAGGCGATTGCGTCATGGTGTTGATGAACTTGTTGGACACCACGGACAGGCGGTCAATACGGCCGTCCAGGTAGGCATCCAGCATCACCTTGACGCTGCCGATCAGGTCATTGATCGACGGCTCTTCACCCAGGTGGCTGATAGCTGCTACGACGTTGCCGCCGAAGTTGCGGAAGAAAGCCGCACCCTTGCTACCCACTACACACAGATCAATCTCGACGCCGTTTTCGCGGTTTACCGCCATGTCCTTGACCAGGGCCTTGAACAGGTTGGTGTTCAAACCACCACACAAACCACGGTCAGAGCTCACCACAACGTAACCGACGCGCTTTACTTCACGCTCGATCATGAACGGGTGGCGATATTCCGGGTTGGCGTTGGCCAAATGACCAATAACCTGGCGGATGCGCTCCGCGTAAGGACGGCTAGCAGCCATGCGCATTTGTGCCCTGCGCATTTTACTGACCGCCACTTTTTCCATGGCGCTGGTAATCTTTTGCGTGCTTTTGATGCTCGCAATCTTACTGCGAATCTCTTTTGCGCCTGCCATGTAACACCTATCAGGTTAGCAAGCGGGAGCCTTGCGGCTCCCGCTGCGGCTTACCAGGTTTGGGTCGCCTTAAACTTCTCGATACCGGCTTTCATGCCCGCATCGATTTCGTCGTTGAAGTCGCCCTTCACGTTGATCTTCGCCATCAAATCGGCGTGATCGCGGTTGAAGAAGGAAATCAGCGCTTGTTCAAAGCTACCGATCTTGGCGATTGCGACGTCAGTCAGGAACCCACGCTCAGCGGCATACAGCGACAGCGCCATGTCAGCAATCGACATTGGTGCGTATTGCTTCTGCTTCATCAGCTCGGTAACGCGCTGACCATGGTCAAGTTGCTTACGGGTCGCTTCGTCCAGGTCAGATGCAAACTGGGCGAATGCCGCCAGTTCACGGTACTGAGCCAGAGCGGTACGGATACCACCGGAGAGCTTCTTGATGATCTTGGTCTGAGCGGCACCACCCACACGGGATACCGAAACACCGGCGTTCACAGCGGGACGGATCCCGGAGTTGAAAATGGCCGATTCCAGGAAGATCTGACCGTCAGTGATGGAAATCACGTTGGTCGGAACGAACGCGGAAACGTCGCCAGCCTGGGTTTCGATGATCGGCAGTGCAGTCAGGGAACCGGTTTTGCCGGTCACTGCGCCGTTGGTGAACTTCTCAACGTATTCTTCCGAAACGCGGGATGCGCGCTCCAGCAGACGGGAGTGGAGATAGAACACGTCGCCTGGGTAAGCTTCACGGCCTGGTGGACGGCGCAGAAGCAGGGAAATCTGGCGATAAGCCACTGCTTGCTTGGACAGATCGTCATAAACGATCAGCGCGTCTTCACCGCGGTCGCGGAAGAATTCACCCATGGTGCAACCGGCATAAGGTGCCAGGTATTGCAGTGCTGCAGATTCCGAAGCGCTCGCTGCCACGATGATCGTGTTAGCCAGTGCGCCGTTTTCTTCCAGCTTGCGAACAATGTTAGCGATGGTCGATTGTTTCTGACCGATGGCTACATAGACGCAGAAAATGCCGCTGTCTTTCTGATTGATGATCGCGTCGATCGCCAGAGCGGTTTTACCGATCTGACGGTCACCGATGATCAGCTCACGCTGGCCACGGCCGACAGGGATCATGGCATCGACAGCCTTGTAGCCAGTCTGTACAGGCTGGTCTACCGACTTACGCCAGATCACGCCTGGAGCAACTTTCTCGACCGCGTCGGTCAAGGTGTTGTTCAGTGGACCTTTGCCATCAATCGGGTTACCCAGTGCGTCGACTACGCGACCCAGCAGTTCCTTACCAACCGGAACTTCGAGGATGCGGCCAGTGCACTTGGCGCTCATGCCTTCAGCCAGAGACTGGTATGCGCCCAATACAACGGCACCTACGGAGTCTTGCTCCAGGTTGAGAGCCATACCGAAGACGCCGCCCGGAAACTCGATCATCTCGCCGTACATTACGTCGGCCAGACCGTGAATCCGCACGATACCGTCAGATACGCTGACGACAGTGCCTTCGTTACGGGCTTGGGAGGTCACATCGAGCTTGTCGATGCGGCCCTTGATAATTTCACTTATTTCGGAAGGATTGAGTTGCTGCATTGCTCTGCTGCCCCTTCAAACTCAAGATTTCAATGCTTCGGCAAGGCTCGCGAGTTTGCCGCGAACCGAGCCATCGATAACCAGGTCGCCGGCGCGGATGACAATGCCCCCAATAAGGGATTTGTCTTCCTCGACTTGCAGGCGCACTTCCCGGTTGAGTCGTGCACTGAGAACCTTGGCGAGTTTGTCTTGCTGTTCTTGGTTCAATGCAAAAGCACTGGTCACTTCAACGTCTACCGACTTCTCTTGTTCGGCCTTGTACAGGTCAAACAGAGCGGCGATCTCCGGCAACAGCGGGAGACGGTCGTTTTCGGCAACGACGTGAATGAAGTTCTGTGCCTTGACATCAAACTTGTCGCCGCACACGTCAATAAACGTGGCGGCCTTGTCTGCGCTCGTCAGTCGCGGGGCCTTGAGCACGCGCTGCATAGTGTCGTCTTGCGACACTGCTGCAGCCAGGCCGAGCATGGCTGACCAAGAGGCCAGTTGCTGGTGGGCCTGGGCGTGCTCGAAGGCTGCCTTAGCGTAAGGTCGGGCCAACGTGGTCAATTCTGCCATGATCGCCCTCGCTTAAATTTCAGCAGCCAGTTTGTTTACCAGCTCCGCGTGCGCGTTTTGATCGATTGTGGCACCCAGGATCTTCTCGGCGCCGCCAACGGCCAGAGCACCCAATTGGGCACGCAGCGCGTCTTTGACACTGTTCAGTTCCTGCTCGATCTCGGCCTGAGCCTGAACCTTCACACGGTCAGCGTCGATACGGGCTTTTTCAACAGCCTCTTCAACGATCTGATTACCGCGTTTCTTGGCCTGCTCAATGATTTCGGCTGCCTGAGCTTTAGCTTCGCGCAGTTGTTGACCCACTTTGTCGTGGGCCAATTCCAGGTCGCGAGCTGCTCGGGCGGCAGCGTCCAGTCCATCCGCGATCTTCTTCTGACGTTCGTGCAAAGCCGCGATGACCGGAGGCCACACGAACTTCATGCAGAACAGCACAAAAATGAAGAACGCAACGGACTGGCCAATCAGGGTTGCATTAATGTTCACGCCAACACCTCGCTCGTTCGTTACACATCACACCAATTACTCGAAGGTTCGAGTAATTAGCCAGCGAGTTGACCAACGAATGGGTTCGCGAAGGTGAAGAACAGAGCGATACCAACACCGATCATGGTTACGGCGTCGAGCAGACCGGCAACGATGAACATTTTAACTTGCAGCATTGGAACCATCTCTGGCTGACGCGCTGCGCCTTCCAGGAACTTGCCACCCAACAGGCCGAAACCAATTGCGGTACCCAGTGCGCCCAGGCCGATCAACAGTGCAACAGCGATAGCGGTTAGACCAACTACAGTTTCCATCTTTCCTCCCGACTTTTACGTCGTATGGTTTAGGTTTTTTAGATTTTAAAGCGGTAAAACAAATCGTTTCATAGCCCTGTTCGGGCACCCACTCGTTTTACCGAGTGGGACATCAGACTAGTCGAAACTGGTCTTAATGGTTCTCTTCGTGCGCCATCGACAAGTAAACGATGGTCAGCATCATGAAGATAAACGCCTGCAGGGTGATGATCAGGATGTGGAACACTGCCCACGCCCACTGCAGAACAACGCCCAGGCCGCTAAGCCAGAGCAGACCGCTGCCGAACATCACAGCAATCAGAATGAAGACCAGTTCGCCGGCGTACATGTTGCCGAACAGACGCAGTGCCAAGGAGATTGGCTTGGCAACCAGTGTCACGAACTCCAGCAGGAAGTTCACCGGAATCAGCAGGGCTTGAACGAAGATGTTCTTGCTGCCGAACGGGTGCAGGGTCAGTTCGCCGACGAAGCCGCCAATGCCCTTGACCTTGATGCTGTAGAAAATGATCAGCGCGAACACCGACAGGGCCATGCCCAGCGTTGCGTTCGGGTCAGTGGTCGACACGGCGCGGAACGGAATGTGATGGTCGCCGGTGATCAGGATGGCCAGTTGAGGAATCCAGTCGACCGGGATCAGGTCGACGGCGTTCATCATGAACACCCAGACGAAGATGGTCAGTGCCAACGGTGCAATCACCGGGCTACGGCCATGGAAGCTGTCTTTCACGCTGCCATCGACGAATTCGACCAATACTTCAACGAAGTTCTGCAAAGCACCAGGCTGACCGGAAGTCGCTTTCTTTGCCGCCATGCGGAAAAGAAGAACGAAGATCAAACCCAACGCGACCGACCAGCCGAGAGTATCGACGTGGAAAGCCCAGAAGCCCATTTCCTTGGCTTCTGCTGCGGTGTGGGCAAAACCCCACCCGCCAGTTGGGTGCTGACCGAAAGTCAGGTTTTGCAAGTGGTGCTGGATATAGCCCGAAGCGGTTGTTTCTGCCATGGTTGCCTCAAACGCCCTAAGGTCTCGAAAGTCTTGTTCTCATCAGCAGGGGCGCGAACCAGCTGACCAGTTGGGTCAACACGAAGACGCCGAATACAGCTAGCGGCGCCAATGGCTTCACACCTGCAAACGTCAGCGCAAACAGCACTGCCGTCAAAATCAGTTTGCCCGCCTCACCGGCATAAAATGACCGGACGATGGCTTGAGCTGCTCGGGCGCCGGAAAACCGAAATGCCCTGTGAGCGAAATAAACATTGGGAAGCAAGGCTATCAGGCCTCCGCAAAGTCCCGAGTACCCGGCAACGACTCCACGCCATTGCCAAAGCGCCAAAGCAGCGATCAGCAGAACGACAAATTGAGCCATTAACACCGGAAAAACTGCCAGGCGATGGAACGGCAAGCGGTTTGGCGTGCGGGTTTCCATCACGTTTACTCTCCAATGGTCGGCTGCCAGAAATCAATAACTTGGCATAATTTGTGCCGACAAAATGCGCGCAGAGTATAGGGGCGGTTCGGCCCCTATTCAACTGTCAGGTAGTGATTTCCGACTGCACGCTACATGAGGAAATGTTTCAACGAATGTGTGCGAGCACACCTTGTAATTCGTCGAGGGAGTTGTAACCAATGACCAACTGCCCTTTCCCCTTCTTACCGTGGCGAATCTGCACCGCAGAGCCTAGGCGTTCAGCCAGGCGCTGCTCGAGTCGGGCTATATCCGGGTCCGGTTTTACCGGTTCGGCAGGCTCCTGTTTGCCACTCAACCACTGGCGAACCAGTGCTTCAGTTTGGCGCACAGTCAGCCCCCGTGCGACAACATGTCGCGCCCCTTCTACCTGTTGATTCTCCGGTAAACCGAGCAAAGCACGTGCGTGACCCATTTCCAGGTCGCCGTGTGACAGCATGGTTTTGATAACTTCCGGCAACGCGATCAAGCGTAGCAGGTTGGCCACAGTTACGCGGGATTTGCCCACGGCCTCGGCAACTTGCTGTTGAGTCAGCTGGAATTCCTGCTGCAAACGCTGCAACGCCACGGCTTCTTCGATCGGATTGAGGTCTTCACGCTGGATGTTCTCGATCAGCGCCATCGCAATGGCCGTTTCATCCGGAACATCGCGAACCATCGCCGGGATGGTTTCCTGGCCCGCCTGCTGGCTTGCACGCCAGCGGCGTTCACCGGCGATGATTTCGAAGCGACCGCTGCCAATCGGGCGAACCACGATCGGCTGCATCACACCTTGGGCCTTGATCGATTGCGCCAATTCTTCCAGCGCCTGCGGATCCATGTCCCGACGCGGTTGGTATTTGCCCCGCTGGATCAGGTCCAGAGGCAGATGCTGCAGCTCACGCTGATCAGCTTGTACCGCTTGTTCTTCAAGCGAGCTGACAGTCGGACCACTCAGCAGTGCATCCAGTCCACGTCCGAGACCTCGTTTCTTGACGGCCATGGGGATTCCTTAAGTTGCCTGAGCAGCGGTGGTGCGTGAGTTTTTGCGTTGACGGCGAACCATTTCGCCCGCCAGTGCCAGGTAGGCAATGGCACCCCGCGATGTCTTGTCGTAAGCCAACGCCGGCATGCCATAACTAGGCGCTTCGGCCAGGCGAATGTTGCGCGGAATCACAGTGTCGTAGAGCT
Organism: Pseudomonas sp. P1_F1_2; assembly: GCF_056405815.1. Lineage (NCBI taxonomy): Bacteria > Pseudomonadati > Pseudomonadota > Gammaproteobacteria > Pseudomonadales > Pseudomonadaceae > Pseudomonas > Pseudomonas sp. P1_F1_2. The sequence goes on from NZ_JBFUBK010000004.1 coordinate 98,751, forward strand.
GCTCGCCGAAGTGTTCCTTGAGCTGGGCAGATACGTCGTTCATCAGGCTCAGGCGCGGGTCGTACATGGTGCGCAACAGCCCTTCGACTTTCAGGTTCGGGTTCAGCAATTCGGCAATGCGCTTGATGTTATCCACAAGGTCGCTCAGACCTTCGAGCGCAAAGTACTCGCACTGCATGGGGATAATCACCCCATCGGCGGCAACCAGTGCGTTCAATGTGAGCATCGACAACGACGGCGGGCAGTCGATCAAAATGTAATCGTAGTTTTCACGGATCGGCGCCAACGCACTGCGCAGGCGGCTTTCCTTCATCTGCATTTCCAGCAGAACCACTTCGGCTGCCGTCAGGTCGCGGTTGGCCGGCAGCAGTTGGTAACCACCGTGCTCGGAATAGTGCATGGCCTGGGCCAGATCGCATTCGCCGATCAGCAGGTCGTAGACCGAGTTTTCCAGGCCGTGTTTATCCACACCGCTACCCATGGTGGCGTTGCCCTGTGGATCGAGATCGATCAGCAGCACCCGACGCTTGGTAGCGACCAGGGAAGCTGCGAGGTTGATGCAGGTGGTGGTTTTACCCACACCACCCTTTTGGTTCGCTATCGCGAATACCTTAGCCATTCTTGCTTGTGTTCCCAATCATGCCGTGCGGCGCAGTATCAGCAGATGGCGTTGGCCTTGGCAACCAGGTACGGCCAGGGCGTGTTCGCTATCGAGGTGGAAGTCTGCCGGCAATGCTACCAGCTCATCGGCCGGATGAACGCCCTTCATTGCCAGCCAGCGTGTATCGGCGTCGCCGAGGTGGCGAGTCCAGTTGCTGAAGTTTTCCATGCTGCTGAACGCCCGGGAAATGATCCCGTTGAATGGCTGGGCAGGCTGGAAGGCTTCGACGCGACTGTGGATAACTTGCAGGTTATCCAGTTTGAGTTCGAGTTTGACCTGAGTCAGGAAGCGGGTTTTCTTGCCATTGCTGTCGAGACAGGTCACTTGGGACTCTGGGAACAGGATAGCCAACGGAATGCCCGGCATGCCGCCACCGCTGCCAACGTCCAGCCAGCGACCGTTTTCGACGAACGACATCACGCTCAAACTATCAAGCAAATGACGGGAAACCATTTCGTCCGGATCGCGCACGGCGGTCAGGTTGTAAGCCTTGTTCCATTTGATCAACAGGGCCAGATAACCCAGCAGCTGGGCATGCTGGGTTTCTGTCAGCGTGACACCGAGCTGGCGAGCACCTGTGGATAACTCTTCTGCGTGTTGCGAGGTGACCAACGAACTCAAGCGCTTTGCTCCAACTGACGGCCCGCGCCGCGTTTTTTCAAATGAATCATCAACAGCGAAATCGCTGCCGGCGTCACACCCGGGATACGCGACGCCTGGCCCAAAGTCTCTGGACGGGTCGCACCGAGCTTGCTCTGGATCTCTTTGGAGAGACCGGAAATATTCGTGTAATCGATATCCACAGGCAGTTTTGTGTCTTCGCTGGCCCGCAGCCGTGCGATTTCATCCTGCTGGCGATCGATGTAACCGGCGTATTTGGTCTTGATTTCGACCTGCTCGGCGACTTGTGGATCTTCTGCGCCGCCACCGGTCACGGCGATCAGACCAGCGTAGTCGATTTCCGGACGGCTCAGCAGATTGAGCAAGTTGTATTCGTGGGTCAGCGGCGTGCCGAACTTCTCGGAAATTGCATCGCCTTGCTCGGTGCCCGGGCGAACCCAGGTACTTTTCAGGCGTTGCTCTTCCAGGTCGATGCTTTCGCGCTTCTTGCAGAACGCCGCCCAACGCGCGTCATCGACCAGACCCAATTCGCGACCTTTTTCGGTCAAGCGCAGGTCCGCGTTGTCTTCGCGCAGGATCAGGCGGTACTCGGCACGTGAAGTGAACATCCGGTACGGTTCTTGAGTACCGAGCGTAATCAGGTCGTCGACCAACACGCCGATGTACGCCTCGTCGCGTCGCGGGCACCAGGCTTCTTTGCCCTTTGCACGCAGTGCGGCGTTGGCCCCGGCCAGCAAACCCTGGGCGCCGGCTTCTTCGTAACCGGTGGTGCCGTTGATTTGACCGGCAAAAAACAGCCCGCCAATCACTTTGGTTTCCAGGCTGTATTTCAGGTCGCGCGGATCAAAGTAGTCATATTCGATGGCGTAACCCGGACGCACGATGTGGGCGTTTTCCATGCCACGGATCGATTGCACGATCTGCAACTGCACATCGAACGGCAGGGATGTGGATATCCCGTTCGGATACAGCTCGTGGGTGGTCAAGCCTTCCGGCTCGATGAAGACCTGATGGCTTTCCTTGTCGGCAAAGCGGTGAATCTTGTCTTCGATCGATGGGCAATAACGCGGGCCGATGCCCTCGATTTCGCCGGCAGCGGAATACATCGGCGAACGGTCGAGGTTCGCGGCAATGATTTCGTGTGTGCGCGCATTCGTGTGGGTAATCCAGCAGCTGACCTGCTGTGGATGCTGTTCCTTGTTGCCCATGAACGACATCACCGGGATCGGCGTATCACCCGGTTGTTCGGACATCACCGAGAAATCCACAGACCGGCCATCGATACGCGGCGGAGTACCGGTTTTCAAACGACCCACACGCAATGGCAGTTCACGCAGACGGTGAGCCAGCGCGATCGATGGCGGATCACCGGCGCGACCGCCGGAAAAATTCTGCAAACCGATGTGGATAAGTCCACCCAGGAAGGTGCCAGTGGTCAACACCACTGAATCGGCGAAGAAACGCAGGCCCATTTGGGTGACAACACCGCGTACCTGGTCCTGTTCAACGATCAGGTCGTCAGCTGCCTGCTGAAATATCCACAGGTTCGGCTGGTTTTCCAGTGCTTCGCGGACAGCGGCTTTGTAGAGAACCCGGTCTGCCTGAGCACGAGTAGCTCGCACGGCCGGGCCTTTACGGCTGTTCAACACGCGAAACTGAATACCACCCTTGTCTGTCGCCATGGCCATCGCGCCGCCGAGGGCGTCGATTTCCTTGACCAGGTGGCTTTTGCCGATCCCGCCGATGGCAGGGTTGCAACTCATTGCGCCGAGGGTTTCCACGTTATGCGTCAGCAACAGGGTTTTTGCCCCCATACGTGCTGAGGCCAGTGCTGCCTCGGTACCGGCATGACCGCCGCCGATGACGATCACTTCAAAACGGGAAGGGAAATCCACCACGCACCTCGTGCCTGCTTAAGTAGGTAATTCAGGAATAGTTTGAGCTCAGGTTTCTGGACCTGGTCGACAAGTATAGGGACTTCGCCCTCCCTAAAGAACCCTCTGCACAAAATTTAACCAGCTGTGGAGAAGTCGGGGTTATAGAAATTAAAAAGAAAGAAATTTATTAAATCTTTGTTTTTATGTTTATTTCTACTGAGGCACCTTTCTGTGGATAGATCTCTACAGGCCTTTATATTCAATATGTACAGAGATTCAAAACCCTGTGGTCATGTGCCAATGAGGCCCTTGGATAACCGGTGTAAGCCTGTGGATGAAAGAGGTGGTTATCCACAGGGGCGGTTATCTTCAGTTTTGAGGCCCTGTTATCAACTGCCCTCAGTGGCAGTTATTCACAGGGCTTAATCCACAGAAAAGGCTCGATCGAGTGAATTCGGGGCGCGGGAAAACCGCTCAAGCAGAAAGAATCTGCTCGGCACTCAGCGAAGATTGTTGAAAAGGGAGGGAACAGACAGGCACGAATAGCCTGTCTGTGGACAACGGAAGGACTATTTGCCGATGCAGAAGCTGGAAAAGATTCGTCCCAACAGGTCATCGGAGCTGAATGCACCGGTGATTTCACCAAGAGAGTGCTGTGCCTGACGCAAATCTTCGGCCAGCAACTCGCCAGCACCTGCCAGGGTCAATTGTGCGCGGCCATGCTCAAGGGACGCGCTGGCATGACGAAGTGCCTCGAGGTGACGCCTGCGGGCACTGAAGCTGCTTTCCGACGTTTGCTCGTAACCCATGCAGGCCTTGAGGTGGTCGCGCAGTAATTCCAGGCCATCACCAGCAGATTTGGCACTCAGGCTGATGGTGACGTGGCCATCTTCGCTGACTTCCAGGGCAATGGCTTCGCCCGTCAGATCCGCCTTGTTACGAATCAGCGTGACGTTGGCGGGATCGGGACGCACTTCCAGAAACTCGGGCCACAGCGCGAACGGATCAAGCGCTTCCGGTGCCGTAGCATCGACCACCAACAACACACGATCCGCTTCGCCGATGGCTTTCAACGCGCGTTCGACGCCGATTTTTTCGACCTGATCATCGGTATCTCGCAGACCAGCGGTATCGACCACGTGCAGCGGCATGCCATCAATGTGGATATGTTCACGAAGAATGTCCCGGGTTGTGCCGGCAATCTCGGTCACGATCGCGGCTTCTCGACCCGCCAGAGCATTCAACAGACTGGATTTACCGGCATTTGGCCGACCGGCAATCACCACCGTCATCCCATCTCGAAGCAAGGCGCCTTGCCCTGCTTCATGGAGCACTGTGGATAATTCATTGCGTACTTTGTCGAGCATGGCCAATACATGACCGTCAGCAAGGAAGTCGATTTCCTCCTCTGGAAAGTCGATGGCGGCCTCGACATAGATGCGCAGGCCTATCAGTTGCTCGGTGAGGTTATGCACACGCTGGGAAAATGCGCCTTGCAAGGATCGAAGGGCGTTTCGCGCTGCTTGTGCAGAACTCGCCTCGATCAAGTCGGCGATGGCTTCAGCCTGAGCCAGGTCGAGTTTGTCATTGAGGAACGCGCGCTCGCTGAATTCACCGGGACGAGCGAGACGACAGCCCAATTCCAGGCAACGCTTGAGCAACATATCGAGAACAATCGGCCCGCCATGGCCCTGCAGTTCCAGCACGTCTTCGCCGGTGAAGGAGTTCGGTCCCGGGAAATACAGCGCAATGCCTTCGTCCAGCACCTCTTCGTTTGCACTGAGGAACGGGCCGTAATGGGCAAACCGGGGTTTCAATTCCCGACCGCTGATGGCCTTGGCCGCAAGGCTCGCCAACGGTCCGGAAATACGGACGATGCCCACGCCACCGCGACCTTGAGCGGTGGCGACGGCTGCGATGGTTTCACGAGGAACGCTCATAAACCGGTATCCAGACAAAAGTGACAGATAGCAAAACGCCCCACTAGGGGGCGTTTTGAGTGGTTATCCACAGTGTAAATCAAGCGGCTGCTTTGGTAGCCCGTTCGATTTTACGAGTGATGTACCACTGTTGAGTGATGGACAGGCAGTTGTTCACTACCCAGTACAGCACCAGACCAGCCGGGAACCACAGGAAGAAGAAGGTGAAGATGATTGGCATCAGCTTCATCACCTTGGCCTGCATCGGATCCGGAGGTGTTGGGTTCAACTGCTGCTGGATAAACATGGTTGCACCCATGATGATCGGCAGAATGAAGAACGGGTCCTTGATCGACAGGTCAGTAATCCACAGCATGAACGGCGCTTGGCGCATTTCAACGCTTTCCAGCAGAACCCAGTACAGCGAAAGGAAAACCGGCATCTGCACGAGGATTGGCAAGCAACCACCCAGCGGATTGATCTTCTCTTTCTTGTACAGCTCCATCATGGCTTGCGACATTTTCTGCCGGTCATCGCCATGTTGCTCTTTCAGCGCAGCCAGTTTCGGTGCCACTGCACGCATGCGCGCCATGGATTTGTAGCTGGCGGCCGACAGAGGGAAGAACAAACCCTTGATCAGCATGGTCAGGAAAATGATCGACCAGCCCCAGTTACCGACAATGGCGTGGATATGTTGCAGCAGCCAGAAGATAGGCTGGGCAATGAACCACAGAATGCCGTAGTCGACGGTCAGTTCCAGACCTGGGGACAACTCTTTCAGCACAGCCTGGCTTTTCGGGCCGGCGTACAGAACAGCGCTGACTTCAGCTTTCGCACCTGGCGCAACAGTCATTGCCGGGGCGGTATAGCCGATGATGTAGTTGCCTTTGCTGTCTTTACGGGTCTGGACGACATTGTTTTCGCCCTTCGCCGGAATCCACGCGGTCACGAAGTAGTGTTGCAACCAGGCAACCCAACCACCGTTGACGGTTTCTTTCAGCTGAGCCTTGTCCATGTCCTTCATCGACACTTTCTTGTACGGCTCGTTACTTGTCCACAGGGCGGCGCCCAGGTAAGTCGCGGTGCCGGTGGCAGTGCTGGAAGAAGGATCGGAGCTGGCGTCACGCTTCAGTTGGGCGAACATCGCACCCGACCAAGGCTTGGCGCTTTCGTTGTCGATCAAGTAGGAGACGGTTACGTCATACAGGCCACGTTTCAGGGTGAAACGCTTGATGTAGTTGACGCCATCCTTGCTGAACTTCAGGTCTACGACCAATTGGTCCTGACCGTCAGCCAGTTGATAAACCTTCTTCTCCGAGGAATAAACCGGACGACCGGCAGGACTTGCGTCCGGCCCATCAGTGCCAATCAAACCGCTTTGAGCCAGATAAGTCCGCTCATTGCCGTTATCGAACAACTGGAACGGAATTTCCGGATGGTCCTGGCGACGTGGATACAGTGGCAGCGTCAGCTGGGCAACATCACCACCTTGTGGATCGATAGCCAGGTTGAGCACATCCGTTTTGATCTGGATGAGGTCTTTGCTTGCAGCTACTGGTGTTTCAGCAGGTGCAGTGGCACTGGTATCGCTTGCAGCGCGTGGAATGTCGTCACTGACAGAAGCATTATTGCCAGTAGCCGTATCCGGTAGGCCCGGTGCGGTCGTACTGGAAGCAACATTCTGAGTCGGCAGGGCAGCCTGGCCATAGTCCTGGTTCCATTTAAGAACCATAACGTAGGACACGATTGCCAGGGCGACGATCAGGATCGTGCGTTTGATATCCATGATTACTCGGCCATCGAAGAAGAACGGGAGGTAGGGATAGGTGGAACCGGGTCATAACCACCGGGATTCCACGGATGACAGCGACCTAAACGACGAAAGGCCAGCCAGCCACCGCGCAGAAGACCATGATTTTCTATGGCCTCTAACGCGTAGCAGGAACAACTGGGGTAGAAGCGACAGTGGTTGGCCATCAGGGGACTAATGGCATAGCGATAAAACTGGATCGGAACGAGTGCCAGTTTACGCATCGGGACTGTCTACCCCTACAGTTTCGGTTTTGACTGCTGGTACTGGCGTGCTGCGTGCCAGACGCTTCCAGAGTTTGCCGAAATGCTGAATCAATTCGGGGTTTTCTACATCACCCAAACCTTTGCGCGCGACGATAACGATGTCCCAGCCGACCAGTGAATCCTGGTGCAGACGGAACGATTCGCGCATCAGACGTTTGAGGCGATTGCGCTCAACGGAGAGCTTTACGCTCTTTTTCCCGATAACCAACCCGAGACGGGGGTGATCAAGATCGTTGTTGCGCGCAAGGAGCAGGAGATTTTTCCCCGGAACCTTGCCGGTAGGGGAGTCAAAGACTGCCTTGAAATGCCGGGGAGTAAGCAGACGCTTTTCCCGACTGAAGTCCTGACTCACCTCCAGTGCCGGCTTATCAAACTGCCAGACGCGCACGACCTTTGGCGCGACGACGCGACAGAACGGCACGGCCGTTCTTGGTAGCCATGCGAGCACGGAAACCGTGGGTACGAGCGCGTTTGATAGTGCTTGGTTGGAAAGTACGTTTCATTGTCGTGTTACCTGGTTCGTCCACAACGGGCCGGAATGGCCCCCGTTTTAAGAGACCGGGGATTCTAGAGAAAGCAAGCCTCTAGGTCAATTTCCAACCAGCGTTTCCTTATAAATAGATCTCCAGGCGTTTTGTTCACCGATGGTCATTCGCTAGATATAAGAATAAAGAAGGGAATTATTTAAAGCTTTTCTGTAAAGCTTATAAAAGCTAGGGTGGCGATCATCTGTGGATAACTAGCTTTAAGCCTTCTAATCCGTGATGTACAGAGAATGACAACTACGGTGGAAAACGGTGGTAAGCCTGTGCTGCGCTGTCGGATAAGCTGTGTGTGAAAGGGCTTGTTATCCACAGGCTTGTTATCCACCGAGTTTCGCCCCCACTTGTCCAATGCCCTCAGGACCGGTTATCCACAGAGCTTATGCACAGACCATTGGTCTGCTTTTTGTCGGTTAAGGCGTTGATAATTCATGCCCTGTGCGCAACCTGCATGTGGATAAGTGGGCGTCTGGTCGTTACAATGGCGGCTTGTTTTTGCCTCACCGGCTTTCAACTTAGGGGATATCCGTGTCAGTGGAACTTTGGCAGCAGTGCGTGGAGCTTTTGCGCGAAGAGCTGCCTGCCCAACAATTCAACACTTGGATCCGTCCACTACAGGTCGAAGCCGAAGGCGACGAGTTGCGTGTCTACGCACCGAATCGTTTTGTTCTCGACTGGGTCAACGAAAAGTACCTGGGCCGCGTCCTTGAACTGCTGGATGAGCATGGCAACGGGATGGCGCCGGCACTGTCCTTATTAATAGGCAGTAAACGCAGTTCAGCACCACGCGCAGCACCCAATGCTCCGCTGGCTGCTGCAGCGTCCCAGGCTCAGGCTGCTCAAGCGCCGATTAGCGCACCGGCACCCGCTCCGACAGCTGCACCGACCAAGCGGGCTACCCAAAAGGTTGCCGAGGTCAGTGAAGAGCCGTCCCGCGACAGTTTCGACCCGATGGCCGGCGCCAGTTCTCAACAGGCTCCGGTTCGTGCCGAACAGCGTACTGTTCAGGTTGAAGGCGCGCTCAAGCACACCAGTTACCTGAACCGCACCTTCACCTTCGAAAATTTCGTCGAAGGCAAGTCCAACCAACTAGCCAGGGCTGCGGCCTGGCAGGTGGCGGACAATCCAAAGCATGGCTATAACCCGCTCTTCCTTTATGGCGGCGTCGGCTTGGGTAAAACCCACTTGATGCACGCTGTGGGTAACCACCTGCTAAAGAAGAATCCGAATGCCAAGGTCGTGTACCTGCATTCGGAGCGTTTCGTGGCCGACATGGTCAAGGCGTTGCAACTGAATGCCATCAACGAATTCAAGCGGTTCTACCGTTCAGTGGATGCGTTGTTGATCGATGACATTCAGTTCTTTGCCCGCAAGGAGCGTTCCCAGGAAGAGTTTTTCCACACCTTCAACGCCCTGCTTGAAGGTGGTCAGCAGGTCATTCTCACCAGTGACCGCTACCCGAAAGAAATCGAAGGCCTTGAAGAACGCCTCAAATCCCGCTTCGGCTGGGGCCTGACGGTTGCCGTCGAGCCGCCGGAGCTGGAAACCCGTGTGGCGATCTTGATGAAAAAGGCCGATCAGGCCAAAGTTGATCTGCCACATGACGCGGCGTTCTTCATTGCCCAGCGTATTCGCTCCAACGTCCGTGAGCTGGAAGGCGCGCTGAAACGCGTGATCGCCCACTCGCACTTCATGGGCCGCGACATCACCATCGAGCTGATTCGCGAATCCCTGAAAGACTTGTTGGCGCTGCAAGACAAACTGGTCTCTGTGGATAACATTCAGCGCACGGTCGCCGAGTACTACAAGATCAAGATCTCCGACCTGCTGTCCAAGCGTCGTTCACGTTCGGTCGCACGTCCGCGTCAGGTTGCAATGGCATTGTCCAAAGAGTTGACTAACCACAGCCTGCCGGAAATCGGCGATGTGTTTGGCGGCCGCGACCACACGACGGTTTTGCACGCCTGCCGCAAGATCAACGAGCTTAAGGAATCCGACGCGGACATCCGCGAGGACTACAAGAACCTGCTGCGTACACTGACCACATGATGAACACCAGCGCAGCTTATTAAGGCAAGGGACTAGACCATGCATTTCACCATTCAACGCGAAGCCCTGTTGAAACCCCTGCAACTGGTCGCAGGCGTCGTCGAACGCCGACAGACCTTGCCGGTGCTCTCCAACGTGCTGCTGGTTGTCGAAGGCCAGCAACTGTCGCTGACCGGTACCGACCTGGAAGTCGAGCTGGTTGGTCGTGTGCAACTCGAAGAGCCGGCAGACCCAGGCTCCATCACCGTGCCGGCGCGCAAGCTGATGGACATCTGCAAGAGCCTGCCGAATGACGCGCTGATCGACATCAAGGTCGACGAGCAGAAGCTGGTGGTGAAAGCTGGCCGTAGCCGCTTCACCCTGTCGACGCTACCCGCCAACGATTTCCCTACAGTGGAAGAAGGCCCGGGCTCGCTGACGTGCAGCCTGGAGCAAAGCAAACTGCGTCGCCTGATCGAACGCACCAGCTTCGCCATGGCTCAGCAGGACGTTCGTTACTACCTGAACGGCATGCTGCTGGAAGTGTCGGCCGGCATCATCCGCGCCGTTGCCACCGACGGTCACCGTCTGGCCATGTGCTCGATGCAGGCCGACATCGGTCAACCCGATCGCCATCAGGTCATCGTCCCACGCAAAGGTATCCTTGAACTGGCGCGCCTGCTGACCGAGCCGGACGGCATCGTCAGCATCGTCCTGGGTCAGCACCATATCCGTGCAACTACCGGCGAATTCACGTTCACCTCGAAACTGGTTGACGGCAAATTCCCGGATTACGAGCGCGTTCTGCCTAAAGGTGGCGACAAACTTGTACTGGGCGACCGTCAAGCGCTGCGTGAAGCCTTCAGCCGTACCGCGATTCTGTCCAACGAGAAGTACCGTGGTATCCGTCTGCAACTGGCCAACGGTCAGCTGAAAATCCAGGCGAACAACCCGGAGCAAGAAGAAGCGGAAGAAGAAGTGGGTGTTGAATACAACGGCGGCAATCTGGAAATCGGCTTCAACGTGAGCTACCTGCTCGACGTGCTGGGTGTTATGACCACTGAACAAGTTCGCCTGATCCTGTCCGACTCCAACAGCAGCGCGTTGGTGCAAGAGTCCGACAACGACGACTCGGCTTACGTTGTCATGCCGATGCGCCTGTAATCATGTTCAGCAGAAGCTAGATGTCGCTCAGTCGCGTCTCGGTCACCGCGGTGCGCAATTTGCACCCGGTGACCTTCTCTCCCTCCCCCCGAATCAACATTCTTTACGGCGCCAACGGCAGCGGCAAAACCAGTGTTCTGGAAGCCATTCACCTGCTGGGGCTTGCCCGTTCGTTCCGTAGCACCCGTCTGTTGCCGGTCATTCAGTACGAACAATTAGCCTGTACGGTATTTGGTCAGATCGAATTGGCTGAGGGGGGGAACAGCGCGTTGGGCATATCGCGTGACCGTCAGGGTGAATTTCAGATCCGCATCGACGGTCAGAATGCGCGCAGTGCGGCGCAGCTGGCGGAAATCATGCCGTTGCAGCTGATCAACCCTGACAGCTTTCGTTTGCTTGAAGGCGCACCGAAGATTCGCCGACAGTTTCTCGACTGGGGTGTGTTCCATGTGGAACCACGATTCATGTCCACTTGGCAGCGCTTGCAGAAGGCCCTGCGCCAGAGAAACTCTTGGCTGCGACATGGTACACTTGACGCCGTTTCGCAAGCGGTTTGGGACAGGGAACTGTGCCAGGCCAGCGCTGAAATCGATGAATACCGCCGCGCTTATATCAAAGTCTTGAAACCAGTCTTTGAACAAACCTTGAGCGAACTGGTTGAGCTTGAAGGCTTGACCCTCAGCTATTACCGAGGCTGGGACAAAGACCGCGAACTGAGTGCAGTACTCGCTGGATCCCTGCAACGGGATCAGCAAATGGGTCACACCCAGGCCGGACCACAACGCGCTGATTTGCGTCTAAGACTGGGCGCACATAATGCCGCGGACATCTTGTCCCGGGGTCAGCAGAAGTTGGTGGTCTGCGCATTGCGGATAGCCCAAGGGCACTTGGTTAGCCAAGCTCGACGCGGCCAGTGTATTTATCTGGTGGATGACCTGCCGTCCGAACTGGACGAGCACCACCGACGCGCGCTGTGCCGCTTGCTGGAAGACTTACGCTGCCAGGTCTTTATCACCTGTGTAGATCATGAATTATTGAGGGAAGGCTGGCAGACGGAAACGCCAGTCGCTCTGTTCCACGTGG
>NZ_JBFUBK010000005.1:0-99235 GCF_056405815.1 Pseudomonas sp. P1_F1_2
GCTGGCGAAGCCTGCGTTCGGCTGCGCAGCAGTCGTGAGATCAGACAATGGGGTGTTACAGGAAAACCGCGTGCTCAGGTTTTACGACTGCTGCGCAGCCGAACGCAGGCTTCGCCAGCTGCTACACATGCTCTACAGATCAGCTTTGAATTTCCAGTGTGACGAGCGCCGCGAGGCGACTTAGTATGGCGTTTTTCAACCTTTGACGAAGGCACGTCCCCATGACGATCGAGATCCGCCCGGCGACCCCCAGCGATGCTCCGCAAATCCTCGGGTTCATCACTGAACTGGCCGACTACGAACGTGCCCGCCACGAAGTCATCGCCAGCGTCGCCGACATCGAGCGCAGCCTGTTCAGCGAAGGGGCCACCGCTCACGGCCTGATCTGCCTGCGCGACGGCCTGCCGATCGGCTTCGCGGTGTTCTTCTTCAGCTATTCCACGTGGCTTGGCAGCAACTGCCTGTACCTCGAAGACCTCTACATCACCCCCGAACAGCGCGGCGGCGGCGCGGGCAAAACCTTGCTGCGCCACCTGGCGAAAATCGCCTGCGCCAATGATTGCGGACGGTTTGAGTGGAGCGTGCTGGACTGGAACAAACCGGCGATCGAGTTTTATAAATCGCTGGGTGCGCAGCCGCAGGAGGAGTGGGTGCGGTATCGGATGGATGGGAAGGTATTGCGCGAGTTTGCCGAGGGCCATTGATCGTCAGCCTTGTCGGTTAAAAGGTCGCAGCCATGAGCTGCGATTTTTTTTTGCATGCATCCCAATATATGGGAGTGATATTTATATATTGAGATTATCCCACTTCCGGGTTTATAGTCCCGCTCACTCACTGCCAATAAACAAAACAGGTGAAGCGATGCTGGCGCAATTGATCGCGCTCGATTGGGGGACAACCTCATTACGTGCTTACAAACTCGCCGACGGTGGCCAGGTGCTCGAACAGCGTGCGCTGTCGTCGGGGATCATGCAGTTGCCCAACACGCCGCGAGTGATTGCCGGTCAGGTGTGCGCTGACGGTTTTGAACTGGCTTTCGATGAGGCCTGCGGTGACTGGCTCGATGCGCAGCCGGATTTGCCGGTGATTGCCTGTGGCATGGTCGGCAGCGCCCAGGGTTGGCTTGAAGCGGCTTATCGCGATACACCGGCGAACGTCGCCACTCTCGGAACTTCCCTACAAACAGTACGCAGTCTTCGCGGTGTCGATGTGCACATCGTGCCGGGTGTGATTCAGCGGTCGCGATTGCCGAACGTGATGCGCGGCGAAGAAACCCAGGTGCTGGGTGTTCTGCAAACCCTGTCGAGCGAGGCGGGCAACGATCTGTTGATCGGCCTGCCGGGCAGTCATTCGAAATGGGTGGAAGTGGCCGATGGCTGCATCGTGCATTTCGATACCTTCATGACCGGCGAAATCTTCGCCGTGCTCAGCGAACACAGCATTCTGGGGCGCACCCAGCAGCAAGGCGCGTCCTTAGATGGCCAGGCTTTTGATCGTGGGGTGCAAGTGGCGTTGTCGGCGGACGGCGAGATCGGCCCGCTGTCGACGGTGTTCAGTGCCCGCAGCCTCGGACTGACCGGCGAACTGAGCGCCACGGCCCAGGCGGATTATTTGTCGGGCTTGTTGATCGGTCATGAGCTGGCGGCGCTGGCGACGGCCCAGCGGCGTCGACGCAACAGCGTGCACCTGCCTTCGATCGTCCTCATCGGTAATGCCCAACTCTGTGCCCGCTACAGCCGGGCCCTCGACGCCTGCGGATTTGGCCGGGTGACGCTGGCCGAACAAGCCACCGAACGCGGATTGTGGCAACTGGCACTCGCCGCCGCACTGATCACTTCCAACCCATCCCGTTAAACCTGACTGGAGGTCTGACATGCTCAAACACGCCTTGGCGCAAAACGGCCTGATCGCGATCCTGCGCGGCCTGCGCCCCGAAGAAGCGGCGGCCATCGGCGAAGTCCTGTACGCCGCCGGATTTCGCGTCATCGAAGTGCCGCTCAATTCCCCTGAACCGTACGAAAGCATCCGCATCCTGCGCAGTACCTTGCCCGCCGATTGCCTGATCGGCGCGGGAACGGTGCTGACACCGGAGCAGGTCGAGCTGGTGAAAGCCGCTGGCGGCCAAGTGATCGTCATGCCGCACAGCGATCCGAAAGTGCTGCGCGCAGCGAAAGCGGCGGGGTTGTTTCTGTCGCCGGGTGTGGCGACACCGACCGAGGCGTTCGCCGCACTGGCCGAAGGCGCCGACGTGCTGAAGATGTTTCCCGCCGAGCAGATGGGGCCGGCCGTCGTCAAAGCCTGGCTCGCCGTATTGCCGGCCGGGACCATTCTGGCGCCGGTCGGCGGCATCACGCCGGACAACATGCAGGTGTTTATCGACGCGGGCGTCAAAGGTTTCGGTCTCGGTTCCGGCTTGTTCAAACCGGGAATGACCCCAGAGGACGTGGCGGTCAACGCCAAGGCCTACGTGGCTGCCTGGAAAGCCCTTCGCTAAGACTGTTTGGCGCTGTGAGCGCTGCCTCTAATAAGAGCTGCATCTACAAAAAGAGAGCACAAGATGAAAATCACCAAACTGACCACCTTCATCGTTCCGCCGCGCTGGTGCTTCCTCAAGGTTGAAACCGACGAGGGCGTGACCGGTTGGGGCGAGCCCGTGGTTGAAGGCCGTGCCCACACCGTGGCGGCTGCCGTTGAGGAGTTGTCCGACTACCTGATCGGCAAAGACCCACGCAACATCGAAGACATATGGACCGTGCTCTATCGCGGCGGCTTCTACCGGGGCGGCGCGATCCACATGAGCGCGCTGGCCGGTATCGATCAGGCGTTGTGGGACATCAAGGGCAAGGCCCTGGGCGTGTCGGTCAGCGATCTGCTCGGTGGCCAGGTGCGCGACAAGATTCGTGTGTATTCGTGGATCGGTGGCGACCGCCCGGCAGACACTGCGCGTGCGGCGAAAGAAGCGGTCTCCCGTGGTTTCACGGCGGTGAAAATGAACGGCACCGAAGAGCTGCAATTCCTCGATTCCTTCGAGAAAGTCGACCTCGCCCTGGCCAACGTCGCAGCCGTGCGTGATGCGGTCGGGCCGAACGTCGGCATCGGTGTGGACTTCCATGGCCGGGTGCACAAGCCCATGGCCAAGGTGCTGATGAAGGAGCTTGATCCGTACAAACTGATGTTCATCGAAGAACCGGTGCTCAGCGAAAACTATGAAGCGCTGAAAGAGCTCGCGCCGCTGACCAGCACCCCGATTGCCCTCGGCGAACGGTTGTTCTCGCGCTGGGATTTCAAGCGTGTGCTGAGCGAAGGTTACGTCGACATCATTCAGCCGGACGCCTCCCACGCCGGCGGCATCACCGAGACCCGCAAAATCGCCAACATGGCCGAAGCCTACGACGTGGCGCTGGCGCTGCATTGCCCGTTGGGGCCGATTGCGCTGGCGGCGTGCCTGCAACTGGACGCGGTTTGCTACAACGCGTTCATCCAGGAACAGAGCCTGGGCATCCATTACAACGAGAGCAATGACCTGCTCGACTACGTGAAAGATCCGCGGGTGTTCGACTACGACAAAGGCTTCGTGAAGATCCCTAATGGCCCGGGCCTGGGGATCGAGATCAACGAGGAATACGTGATCGAACGCGCAGCGGTCGGCCACCGCTGGCGCAATCCGATCTGGCGCCATGCCGATGGCAGTTTTGCCGAGTGGTGATTGATCCCTGACTCCACACCGCCCCTGTAGGAGCACGGCTTGCCTGCGATGGCGTCAGTACTGACGCCGCTGACCATCAGCTGGACCGTGTAAGGCCCAATCGCGGGCAAGCCTTGCTCCTACAGGGGTACGTTGCGCCCACTGACCTCAATAACCATAAGAAGAGGCACTCCTCATGCAACCGCAAACCCTCACCGGGCAAGCGTCGTTGGTGACGCCCAGTCGCAAGCGATTTTTCATCATGGTCCTGCTGTTCATCACCGTGGTGATCAACTACCTGGACCGCAGCAACCTGTCCATCGCGGCCCCGGCGCTGACCAGCGAATTGGGGATCGATCCGATCCACGTCGGGTTGATCTTCTCGGCGTTCGGCTGGACCTATGCCGCGATGCAAATCCCCGGCGGCTGGCTGGTGGACCGTGTGCCGCCGCGCATCCTCTACAGCGTCGCCTTGCTGCTGTGGTCGATCGCTACGGTGATGCTCGGTTTCGCTGCCAGTTTCATCGCGTTGTTCGTGTTGCGCATGGCGGTGGGTGCCCTGGAAGCACCGGCGTACCCGATCAACAGCCGCGTGGTCACCACCTGGTTTCCCGAGCGAGAACGCGCCACGGCCATCGGTTTCTATACCTCCGGGCAGTTCGTCGGCCTGGCGTTCCTGACGCCGGTATTGGCCTGGCTGCAACACGCCTACGGCTGGCACATGGTGTTCGTCAGCACCGGCGCAGTGGGGATTCTGTGGGCGGTGATCTGGTATGCGGTGTACCGCGAGCCCCGGGATTTCAAAGGCGCCAACGACGCTGAAATCGACTTGATTCGCGAGGGCGGCGGGTTGGTGGATATCCAGGCTGAACAAGCCAAAGTCAAAGCGAAATTCAGCTGGACGGACCTCGGGATTGTTCTGACCAAGCGCAAGCTGTGGGGCATCTACCTCGGGCAGTTCTGCCTCAACTCGACGTTGTGGTTTTTTCTGACGTGGTTCCCGACCTACCTGGTGAAATATCGCGGCATGGACTTCATCAAGTCCGGCCTGCTGGCGTCGCTGCCGTTTCTCGCGGCCTTCGTCGGCGTGCTGTGTTCGGGGTTTTTCTCGGATTTTCTGATTCGTCGTGGTTACACCGTAGGCTTCGCCCGCAAGCTGCCGATCATTGGTGGGCTGCTGATTTCCACCTCGATCATCGGCGCCAATTTCGTCGAGTCGACGCCGTTGGTAATTGCATTCCTGGCGTTGGCCTTTTTCGGCAACGGTCTGGCTTCGATCACTTGGTCGCTGGTATCGACCCTGGCCCCGGCACGGTTGCTGGGACTGACCGGCGGGGTGTTCAATTTCATCGGCAACCTGTCGGCGATTGCCACGCCCATTGTCATCGGCTTCCTGGCGACCGGTGATTCGTTTGCCCCGGCGATTACCTACATCTCGGTGCTGGCGTTGATGGGCGCGCTTTCCTACATCTTGCTGGTCGGCAAAGTCGAGCGTATCAAGTTGTAGTCGCAGGCATCGGGCGACCATAATGCCGCCCGTTCACTCGCTCAACGGTAAAGGCTGGATATGCAGGAAGACGCCCCAAAAATCGCCAAGGACGCCGCACCGACCGGCACCCAGACACTGCTTCGTGGTCTGGGTGTGGTTCAGGCCGTGGCCAGCGGCGCCCGCGATCTCAAGGAAATCGCCCGGCTGATCGGCACGACGCGCAGCACCACCCATCGTCTGGCCAGTTGCCTGGTGGACGAACGTTATCTGCGCGTGGTGCCGCAGGTCGGTTACCTGTTGGGGCCCAAGTTGATCGAACTGGGTTTCCAGGCGCGCGAAGAGTTGCCGTTGGTGACGCTGGCCGGGCCGTATCTGGATGAGCTGTCGGCGTTGACTGGCGACACCGTGCACCTGGCGATTCGTGAAGGTGACGAAGTGCTGTACCTGCATAAGAATCCGGGACGCAATGGCCCGGAAATGCGTTCGCGGGTCGGCCATCGCATGCCGTTGGCGCGCACCGGGATCGGTAAGGCGTTGATGCTCGATGACACGCAGCAAGAGTGGCAGCGGCTGTACGAAGTCAGCTTGCCGGCGGGTGGGAAAAATCAGTTCTGGCCGCTGCACCCGGAGCAGTCCTGGGAGCAGTTTCAGCAGCGCATGGTCGAGTACGTGGCGGGTGGTTACGCCTTTGACCTGGAAGACAACGAACCGTCGATCCGTTGCGTGGCGGCACCGATCCGCGATGCGAGCAAACGCATCGTCGCCGGTATCAGCATCGCCAGCACCGTGCCGTACATGCCGCTGGAAAAAATGGCCGAGCTGATTCCCCTGATCAAAGGGGTCACGGCCCGGCTGTCGGCGGAGCTTGGCCTGAAGGTTTAAACCTTGAGGGTCGCCATGTCGATCACGAAACGGTACTTGACGTCACCGGCGATCATACGGGTGTAGGCCTCGTTGATCTGGCGAATGTCGAGCATTTCGATGTCGCACGTGATGTTGTGCTCGGCGCAGAAATCCAGCACTTCCTGGGTTTCGGCAATGCCGCCAATCAACGAACCAGCCAGCATGCGACGGCCCAACACCAGTTTGGCGGCGTGCACGGGCGGGTCCACCGGTTCGATCAAGCCGACCAGAATGTGCACGCCGTCGAAGCGCAGGGTGTCGAGGTAGGGATTGAGGTCGTGCTGCACCGGAATGGTGTCCAGCAGGAAGTCGAAATAGCCAGCCGCTGTTTTCATCTGCTCGGCATCGGTGGACACGATCACATGGTCCGCGCCCTGACGCCGGGCTTCTTCAGCCTTGCTCGCCGAACGGGTGAACAACGTGACTTCGGCGCCCATCGCCTTGGCGAACTTGATGCCCATGTGGCCGAGGCCGCCCATGCCGAGAATCCCGACTTTGTCGCCAGGCTTCACGCCGTAGTGTTTGAGCGGCGAGTAGGTGGTGATGCCGGCGCACAGGATCGGCGCGGCGCTGGCCAGCGCAAGTTTTTCCGGGATGCGCACCACAAAGTGTTCGCTGACGACGATGCTGTCGGAGTAGCCGCCCATGGTGTTGCTGCCATCGACCCGGTCCGGGGTGGCGTAGGTCATCGTCGGGCCTTCCAGGCAATATTGCTCAAGGTTGGACTGACAGGCTTCGCAGCTGCGGCAGGAGTCGACCATGCAACCGACACCGACCAAATCGCCGACTTGGTGTTGGGTAACGTTCGCACCGATGGCGGTGACTTTGCCTACGATCTCGTGGCCGGGCATTAGCGGGTACACGGCAATGCCCCACTCGTTTCGCGCCTGGTGGATGTCGGAATGGCAGACGCCACAGTAGAGAATCTCGATGGCAACGTCGTCGGCGCGAGGGCTGCGGCGTTCGAATTTCATCGGGGCGAGGGGCGTGGAGGGCGACTGGGCGGCGTATCCGATGGCGGTGTACATGAGGAACCTCGCAAAAGCAGTGACAGGTGAAGCGGCGCATTTTGGGCGCCACGCCGATCACCGGCCATGGCGATTCCTCCGGGTGTCATGCCTATTCCTCCGGCATCAGCCTTTGACCGATCCCTTTGGTAACCAGACCTGCGATGATGCTTTCATCCCTTTTCTCGCGACTTTTTTGTGAAGAGCTTCCATGCAGTTGACCCGTCACCTCGATGCCAATGCCTCCCTGGTTTCGCTCATCGAGCCACTGTCCACCCGTGATGGCTTCGTGCCGACTGCATTGCCGGGCGTGCAGGTTTTACGCGCCAGTTGCGATGTCGCCCGTGGGCCACAGATCTATGAGCCGAGCCTGGTGATCATCGCCCAGGGCAGCAAACTGGCGTATCTGGGGCCGCGCACCCTTGAATATGGCGCCGGGCATTATCTGATTCAGGCGCTGCCGGTGCCGTTCGAGTGTGAAACCTTTGCGGCACCCGGCGGGCCGATGCTGGGGGTGTCGGTCGCGATCGACAGGGTGATGCTGGGCGAGTTGGTGCTGGCAATGGGGTTGGCGCCGGGGCGTCATATTGCAGCGCAAACGCCAGAGTCCATGACTTCGGCGGTGCTCGATGATGAGATGCGCGGATGTGTCGAGCGGCTGCTGCGTTGTCTGCACGATCCGCTGGAGAGCCGGATCATGGGCCCGGCGCGATTGCGTGAATTGTTGTTCGTGGCGCTGCGTGGACCTCAGGCCGACGTGTTGCGGGCGCTGGTGGAGCAACAGGGGCAATTCGCCCGGATTGCAGCATCACTCAGTCATCTGCATGCGCATTACACCGAACCGTTGAATGTCGAGACCCTGGCCAGTTGCGCGAACATGAGTGCGTCGACGTTCCACGAGCATTTCAAGCGCAGCACATTGTTGTCGCCGGTGCAGTATCTCAAGCGTTTGCGGCTGCTCAAGGCGCAGGCGTTGCTGATGTCGGAGGGGCTGGGCGTCGCGCAGGTGGCGCACCGTGTGGGGTATCAAAGCACGTCGCAATTCAGTCGCGAGTACAAGCGGTACTTCGAGCGTAATCCTGGGGAAGAACGCGCCGCCTGAGTTGGCAATGGATCCGCCTGTAGGAGCCGAGCTTGCTCGCGATAGCGGATTGTCATCCGACATCATTGTTGTCAGACACACCGCTATCGCGAGCAAGCTCGGCTCCTACAATATTAGCGGGCAACAAAAAGGCCCCCATTCGGGAGCCTTGATGTTCAGGCGTTCGGCTTACATATTCGGGTAAGTCGGGCCGCCAGCACCTTCCGGTGTGACCCAGGTGATGTTCTGTGCAGGGTCCTTGATGTCGCAGGTCTTGCAGTGAACGCAGTTCTGGGCGTTGATCTGGAAGCGCTTTTCGCCGTCTTCCTTGGTGATCACTTCGTACACGCCGGCCGGGCAATAACGTTGAGCGGGTTCATCGTACAGCGGCAGGTTTTTGCCGATCGGGATGCTCGCATCAGCCAGTTTCAAGTGGCACGGCTGCTCTTCTTCGTGGTTGGTACCGGAGATGAACACCGAGCTGAGTTTGTCGAAGCTGATCTTGCCGTCCGGTTTCGGGTAGTCGATCTTCTTGCAGTCGACCGCGAGCTTGAGGCAAGCGTAATCCGGCTTGGTATCGTGCAAGGTGAACGGCAGTTTGCCGCCGAAGATGTTCTGGTCCAGCCAGTTGAAACCACCGCCGACGATCGCGCCGAACTTGTGGATCGCCGGGCCGAAGTTACGGCTGGCGAACAGTTCGTCGTAGAGCCAGCTCTTCTTGAAGGCGTCGACGTAAGTGGTCAGCTCTTCGGTGCCGTCTTTCTCGGCGAACAGCGCTTGGGCCACGGATTCAGCGGCGAGCATGCCGGATTTCATCGCGGTGTGGCTGCCTTTGATCTTGGCGAAGTTCAGGGTGCCGAGGTCGCAGCCGATCAGCGCGCCGCCCTTGAAGACCATTTTCGGCAACGAGTTCAAGCCGCCTTTGCAGATAGCACGGGCGCCGTAGCTGATGCGCTTGCCGCCTTCCAGGTACTGCTTGAGCACCGGGTGATGCTTGAGGCGCTGGAACTCGTCGAACGGCGACAGGTAAGTGTTGCTGTAGGAGAGGTCGACGATCAGGCCGACGACCACCTGGTTGTTTTCCAGGTGATAAAGGAACGAGCCGCCGGTGTTCTCGGTGCCCATGATGTCCAGCGGCCAGCCAGCGGTGTGAACCACCAGGCCCGGCTGATGCTTGGCTGGATCGATTTCCCAGATCTCTTTCAGGCCGATGCCGTAATGCTGGGCATCGGCTTCGCTGTCGAGGTTGAAGCGCTTGATCAGTTGCTTGCCGATGTGGCCACGGCAGCCTTCGGCGAACAGCGTGTATTTGCCACGCAGTTCCATGCCAGGGGTGTACAGGCCTTCTTTCGGATTGCCTTCACGGTCAACACCCAGGTCGCCGGTGATGATCCCGCGAACCACGCCGTTCTCGTCGAACAGCGCTTCCTGAGCGGCGAAGCCCGGGTAGATTTCCACGCCCAGGTTCTCGGCTTGCTGGGCCAGCCAGCGGCACAGGTTACCCAGGGAGATGATGTAGTTGCCTTCGTTGTGCATGGTCTTGGGCACAAAGAGGTCTGGAACTTTTTGCGCGCTTTCAGCGTTCTTGAGAACGAAGATGTCATCGCGGGTGACCGGCGTGTTCAGTGGGGCGCCGAGTTCTTTCCAGTCCGGGAACAGTTCGTTCAGAGCCCGAGGTTCGAACACCGCGCCAGAAAGAATGTGTGCGCCGACTTCGGAGCCTTTTTCGACCACGCAGACGCTGATTTCCTTACCGGCTTCGGCGGCCTTCTGCTTCAAACGGCAGGCGGCGGAAAGACCAGCGGGGCCGGCACCGACGATGACCACGTCGAATTCCATGTATTCGCGTTCCACAGGTTATCTCCTACTCAAGGCTCAACAGTTTTTTTTCTAATTGGAGGTTTGGTGTCGCATCCATGAATCCCGGCACAATGCCAGGAGAGGATAATCGATGAGCCACCTTTCTCTCTGGGTGGCGCATTATATCTACACCACTCTCAGCGTCCAATACAAACGTTTGTTTGAATTGGCTCAAAGCCAGAGAAATCAAAGTCACGCGGCTTACGAACGGCCATTTTGCCGTATTGACCGGAATAGGCGTTCCGGTCAAGATACGGTCGGTTTTGCGCTCGCCGTAGGCTGGCTGTTGGTTTCAAGAGCACCTCTAAAGACAGGGCGAAGGCCGTACAAGGTGATGCGTAGCGCAGGTTTGGCGCGCAGTTTACACGCCGCGATAATGAATGACTCCTCAGTCACTACTGACGAACGGTCATCATCATCGTGAGCGAAGGTCACTTGACACGATTGCCGGCGTTTTTAGAGGTGCCCTTGCGCCCGATGAGCATCAACCGCCAGGTTCGCCTAGGCGACTTTCTTTTCACCGGAGAGTAACGAGGAATCCATGAAGGTTCTTGTAGCTGTCAAACGCGTTGTGGATTACAACGTCAAGGTTCGCGTCAAGGCGGACAATTCCGGCGTCGACCTCGCTAACGTGAAGATGTCGATGAACCCGTTCTGCGAAATCGCAGTGGAAGAAGCCGTACGCCTGAAAGAGAAAGGTGTTGCGACTGAAATCGTCGTCGTCTCCGTCGGCCCGTCCACCGCTCAAGAGCAACTGCGCACCGCGCTGGCTCTGGGTGCCGACCGCGCCATCCTCGTCGAGTCCGCCGAAGACCTGACTTCCCTGGCCGTTGCCAAACTGTTGAAAGCGGTTGTCGACAAGGAACAGCCTCAGCTGGTGATCCTTGGCAAACAAGCCATCGACAGCGACAACAACCAGACTGGCCAGATGCTCGCTGCATTGAGCGGCTACGGTCAGGGCACGTTCGCTTCGAAAGTCGAAATCAGCGGCGACAGTGTTGCCGTGACTCGCGAAGTCGACGGCGGCGCGCAGACAGTTTCCCTGAAACTGCCGGCGATCGTCACCACCGACCTGCGTTTGAACGAGCCGCGTTATGCGTCCCTGCCAAACATCATGAAAGCCAAGAAGAAGCCTCTCGAAGTGCTGACTCCGGATGCTTTGGGCGTTTCCACCGCCTCCACCAACAAGACCGTGAAAGTCGAAGCGCCAGCTGCACGCAGCGCGGGTATCAAGGTCAAGTCGGTGGCTGAACTGGTCGAGAAACTGAAAAACGAAGCGAAGGTAATCTAAATGACTATCTTGGTTATTGCTGAACACGACAACAAAGTGCTGGCCCCGGCCACGCTGAACACCGTTGCTGCTGCTGCCAAAATCGGTGGCGACATCCACATTCTGGTTGCAGGTCAGGGCGCTGGCGCCGTGGCTGAAGCCGCTGCGAAAGTCGCTGGCGTAGCTAAAGTGCTGCTGGCCGACAACGCCGCTTACGCTCACCAGTTGCCGGAAAACGTTGCTCCGCTGGTCGCTGAATTGGGCAAGGGCTACAGCCACATCCTGGCTGCCGCGACTTCCAACGGCAAAAACATCCTGCCGCGCGTTGCTGCCGCGCTGGACGTTGACCAGATCTCCGAGATCATCTCGGTTGAAAGCGCTGACACCTTCAAGCGCCCGATCTACGCCGGTAACGCTATCGCTACCGTTCAGTCGACCGCTTCGGTGAAAGTCATCACCGTGCGTGCTACCGGTTTCGACCCGGTGGCTGCTGAAGGTGGTTCGGCTGCTGTTGAAGCCGTTGCGGCTGCTCACGACGCTGGCACTTCGAGCTTCGTTGGCGAAGAACTGGCCAAGTCCGATCGTCCGGAACTGACCGCTGCCAAAATCGTCGTTTCCGGCGGTCGCGGCATGCAGAACGGCGACAACTTCAAACACCTGTACGCCCTGGCCGACAAGCTGGGCGCTGCTGTCGGAGCATCGCGCGCCGCGGTCGACGCAGGTTTTGTACCCAACGACATGCAGGTCGGTCAGACCGGCAAGATCGTTGCTCCACAGCTGTACATCGCCGTCGGTATCTCCGGCGCGATCCAGCACCTGGCCGGCATGAAAGACTCCAAAGTGATCGTTGCGATCAACAAGGACGAAGAAGCGCCGATCTTCCAGGTGGCCGATTACGGCCTGGTGGCGGACCTGTTCGAAGCCATCCCCGAGTTCGAGAAGCTGGTCTAATCCAGCGGCCTGACTTATAAAGAGCCCGACCTTTTGGTCGGGCTTTTTTTTGTTCTTCTGTAGGAGATGTCGAGTGAAACGAGGCTGCGATCTTTTGATCTTCCGCTTGGGATTCGAGTTGACCTCAAAATTAGCAGCCTCGTTTCACTCGACACATCCTACAGGCGATAACAGGGTTTTAGTGGAGAGTGTTGCCATGGATCTGCGCTGCGTAGTTGGCTGGTCATTACTGCTGGGCTTGACGGTGTTGCCGGCATTGTCCAGTGCAGCGGGCAAGTGCGAGCGGCTGGTGGTAACCGGAAGTCCGGATGCGCCGCCGTACCTGTGGCAAGACCCGCAAGATCCAAAGCACCTGATCGGTGCCAGTGCTGATCTGTTGCAGCACGTGGCGGGGGAATTGGGCATCAAAGTCGAGTTGCTCTACGCCGGCAAACGCTCCCAGGCGCTGGACGAAGTGCGCAGCGGGCGCATGGACCTGCTGGCGGACACGCCATTGACGGTCACTGAGCTGGAAACCCTCGATTACATTCATCCGCCCCTACTGGAAAACGACTACCTGGTCTGGACACGTAAAGACTCGAAACTGGTCTACAACAACGTGCAAGACCTTCACGGCCATCCCGGCGCATTGTCGGAAAAGTCTCGAATGACCCCGGCATTCAGCACTTTTGCCGAGCAGCAACTGACGCTCAGCCGCACGCCCAACCTGACCCAGGCGTTTCAGAAACTGCTCTTGGGTGAAGTGGAGTTTGTTCTCGCGGGCCGCTATTCAGGCATGGCGGCCGCGCAGGCATTGAGCATGGCCAACGACCTGATCGCCCATGCCGAACCCGTCGACAAACCCGGCCTGTTCCTCGCGGTGTCTCATAACTCCGCCTGCAACGATCCTTGGTTGCGCGGACAGCTGGCCAAAAAGATGACAGAATTGCCCGCCTCAGGACTGGCGGACACCGCATTGCAGCGCAATATCGAGCGTTGGAAAGCGCAGCAACAGCAGCAACCTGTCAGCGCCCCAAAACAGTAGGGATTTTTAGTGAGTATTCGACCTCTTTTCGCTGCCCTGGCCGTTCTGGCTCTGGCGGGTTGTGCAGCTGACCCTGCGCCGAATGAACAGAATCGCCTGACCGAACAGGCACTCGTACAAGCCAAAGCCGTGGGTGCCACCGCCGAAGACGTGCCGGAAATGAAGCTGGCCGAAGAAAAATTCGCCCGTGCCCAAGGCAACATGGCTGACCAGTCCTACAAACATGCGCGCATGCGGGCCGAGCAGGCCGAGCTGGACGCGCGTCTGGCTGAAGCCAAAGTGCTGACCCTCAAGAGCGAGGAGCAATTGAATGTGCTCAACACCCGCATCACTCGTTTGCGCAAGCAACTGGGAGATGCCCAATGAGCCTCAAGTCAACAGTTCTCGGCGGCTTGATCCTCGCCGGTTGTGCAAGCCTGTATGGGTGCGCCGGTCAACACAGTGAAGCCGCCTTGCAAGAGGCTGGCGCAGACTTCCAGAAGGTCAAGGAAGACTCCAATGTGCTGCGTATCGCGCCCAAAGACGTGATCCGCGCCGGTGAATCCCTGGCCCGCGCCGATCGTCTGTCCAGCTATTGGGGCAGTGGTTGGGACGTCGTGCATTACGCCTACTTGAGCCAGCGCTACAGCGAAATTGCGCGTGAGCACACCAATCAAGTGCTCAACGAAGAGCGCGCGGTGAAGCTCGAACTGGAGCGTCAGCGTCTGCAATTGGCTCTGCGTGAATCCAAACTGGTTAGCGTGCAACAGCAAGGCAAATGGCTCGAAGAACAGATCCTCGCATTGACCACTACTCAGACCGACCGCGGTCTGGTGATGACATTGGGCGATATGCTGTTCGATACGGGCGAGGCGGAGCTAAAGAACTCGGCCAACCGCGTGGTATTGAAGATCGTGCAGTTCCTGCAGCTCAACCCCAACCGCGTGGTGCGGATCGAGGGGTATACCGACAGCACCGGTGGCAAGCAGGACAATATCAAGCTGTCCCGTGACCGTGCACAGTCGGTAGCCGATGTGCTGATGGATCTGGGGATCGATGAAAAGCGCATTCATGTCGAAGGGTACGGGGATGAATACCCGGTGGACGTGAACGCCTCCGAGCGCGGTCGTGCGCAAAACCGCCGCGTGGAAATAGTTTTCTCCGACGAAAAAGGCCAATTGGGCGCTGCTCGCTAAGGGCTGCGTCATTGGAAAGCCCGGCCTGCCAGTCAGCGCCGGGTTTTTTTACGCCTGCAAACGGCTTCACGTTCTCCCAAAAAGCAGTACAGATTTTGCTGACACTGCACTGTATGGTCGACTATTGTGGCAACTGTCCCAGTACACTTCTAAACTGTTCCGGTATTGTTCCCCACAAGAATAAAATGCCCGTGAAATCGAGTGCTGCGTCATGACCAATCTTTTGCTCTACCAACGTATTGCTCAACAACTGGCCGAAGACATCCGCCGTGGTGTCTATCAACCGGGAGAGCGCGTGCCTTCGGTGCGCAAGATGAGTTCGCAGCTCAACGTCAGCCATGCGACGGTGTTGCAGGCGTATGCCAATCTTGAAGATCAGGGCCTGATCCGTGCCCGGCCGCAGTCGGGTTATTACGTTCACCAGACACCGGCCCTGACCGCGCCGACTCCCGACATTGCCCGGGTCGAGCGCCCAGGCCTGGTCACGCGCAGCAGCATCATTCAACAAGTGTTGGTCGAATCCCGCCGCGAAGGCGTTTTTCCGCTGGGCGCCGCGGTGCCCAGCGTCGATTACCTGCCGGTGCGGGCGCTGCATCAGCAATTGGCCAAAGTCACCCGATTCCATAGCCCGCGTGCCTTCAGCTACATGTTCAGCCCCGGCTTCGAACCGCTGCGCCGGCAGGTGGCGATCCGCATGCGCGATGCCGGTGTGGTGGTTGATCCCTCCGAAGTGGTCATCACCCACGGCTGCGTCGACGCATTGCAGATGTCATTGCGGGTACTGACTCGGCCCGGCGACCTGATCGCCGCCGAATCACCGACTTATTATGGTCTGCTGCAACTGGCCGACTTGCTCGGTCTCAAAGTGATCGAAATCCCCAGCGACCCCGCTACCGGCATGAGCCTGGAAGCCCTGCAACTGGCGGCCAATCAATGGTCGATCAAGGCGCTGGTGTTGACCACGCGTCTGAGCAATCCATTGGGCGGAACCATGCCCGAGGAACGCCAGAAACAATTGCTGCGCCTGGCGTCGGATTTCGACATCCAGATTGTCGAAGATGATATTTACGGCGAGCTGATGTTCGAGCAGGGGCGCACCAAATCGCTCAAGGCCTACGATCGGCTGGATCGGGTCATCTATTGTTCCAGCTTCTCCAAGACCTTGTCGCCGGGCGTGCGGATCGGCTGGATGATCGCTGGCAAGTACCAGCAGGAAATCCAGCGCTTGCAGACGTTCAGTACCCATTCGGCCTGCAGCGTCACGCAAATGGGCATTGCGGCTTATCTGGAAAACGGCGGTTACGACCGGCACTTGCGCTACATCCGTCAGGAATACCGCAAGAACCTCAGCGCCTTTCAGCTCGCAGTCCAGCAATACTTCCCGGAAGGCACGCAGATGACCCGGCCTACTGGCGGCTTCATTCTGTGGGTCAGTTTGCCGGGACGGGTAAACACACAGGAACTGCACGTACGGGCGTTGCAGCAGGGCATCAGCATCGCGCCGGGGCTGATCTTCAGTAACACCGAGCAGTTCAATCACTGCATTCGGCTGAACTGTGGCATCCCCTGGAATCGAGAAGCCGAACGTGCCTTGATGACCTTGGGGATGTTGGCGACGCAACTTTGCCAGGAGATGGCCGGCGGCTTCTAAGCCGTCGTGCGGTCGTTTTGCGCGGTGCTTGTCATGTGACGTGCAACAGGCGAGCATATGGCCCTCTGCCGTTAGCGCTGTTGGGTTCATGAAGCCGATTTTTCCTGCCGTCTGCCTGTCTTTTTGCCTGTTGATGACCGTTCAAGCCGAAGGCGTCATGGCGGCGGCTGGTCAGGAAAAACCGGCAGTCAGCGCAACGTCGAAAAAGCCGGCACCCGCCAAGAAAGCCGCGCCAGCCAAAAAGAATGCGGCTGTGGTGAAAAAGCGACCACCCATTGCCTCCAAGTCGAAACCGGCCAGTGAAGTGGTGAAAACCCAGCTTCCTTCCGCCAATCTTGATTTGAGACTGCCCCCGCAAATGGCAGAAGAATTCAAACCGCTCGGCACTGTGCCTTTGCCCAGGCACGATCCGTTGTTGCCGCCCATGTTTGGCGAAAAAAAGCCGGACAGCAGCCCTTTTCAATTGAACGGCCGTTTGCTCAGCAACGAAATGCAGTTGCAACTGCGCAATGAAGAGCGCCGGGAAGTCGAAGGGGCGGCGCTGGATTTCGAGTTCAAGCAGTAAATCATTCCCATCCGTGACCCGCAGGCCAGACGCTTTGTCGGAGACTGGTCAGTCACGTTGATTTGAACGAAAAAACCCCGGTTCAGGTAATTTTAAACAACTGTTTTAGCGGTTACTCTGTGCCCCGTCCTTTTACATATCACACCTCGTGAGGAGCTCGTCGTCATGAAATGCCGTGAAGGCTGTGGCGCCTGTTGCATTGCCCCTTCCATCAGTTCACCGATTCCCGGTATGCCCAATGGCAAAGCCGCGGGCGAACGTTGCGTACAACTTTCGGTCGATAACCTGTGCAGCATCTTCGGCAACCCGGAGCGCCCCGCGGTGTGTTCGGCATTTGAAGCCGACGTCGAAGTGTGCGGAAGCAGCAGTGACGAGGCGATCAAATTGCTGGGATGGTGGGAGCAAATGACCGCGGCGTGATGTGTTCAAACAACGGAACTTCAACAATAAGGAATAAGACTATGGGTTCGCTGCATCGTATTGCTGTTTTGTGTGGACTGACCGCCGCGTTGGCCACCACGGCCGTTCAGGCTGAAGACTGGAAAGTCGCCAAGAACGAGGACGGCATCAAGGTCTCCCTGAGTGAAGTGCCTGGCTCGGACTACAAGGCCTACCAGGGCGTCGTATTGATGAAGACCACTGTTGCCAAACTGCGCGCACTGCAGGAAGACGTGTCCGGTGCCTGTGCCTGGATTCACGAATGCAAAACCCAAAAGCTGCTCAAGCATGAAGGTGACCAGAGCTGGACCTACACCCAATTCAATACCCCATGGCCGGTTACCCCGCGTGACTCGGTGCTGCACGTCACCACCGTCGAAGGTGCCGATGGCAGCCTGACCCGCAAGCTCGAAGGCGTACCGAAATACGTCCCGGAAGAAAAAGGTTTCGTGCGCGTCACCAAGGTCGAAGGCTTCTGGAAGTTCGTACCCAAGGGTGACCAGGTTGAAGTGACCTATCAGGTTCACACCGAGCCAGGCGGCAGCGTGCCGTCGATGGTTGCCAACAAGTTTGTGGTCGATGCGCCGTTCGATACTTTGAAAGCCCTGAAACAACGCGCCGAGAAGTAATCACAGCGTTGTTCTACAAAACGCCCCGACTGGTTCGGGGCGTTTGCGTTTTAACGCAGGCCCCGGTTTTATTGTGTTTCCGGATATGCGTTGCACAAAATTTTCACAATGGCTCCAAGACAATCCGCCCGCACCCGCCAGTCAAACAGTAATCAATGGCAATGAGGCGGGTGATCGTGCAACATTTGCGCACCGCGCAAGCCCCGGGGCCAGGTATTGGCTAACAGAGGGCAGGGCGCCGCAGTATTTTTTGAAACTTCAACTTCCAATGGGTCCTAAAACGACATGGCAAACCCGGACGCCCTGAATCAGCAGCGAGCTTCTAGTCGCCTGCTGCAACCGACCGTCAAATCGCACCTGGCCTACACGCTGCTGTGCGCCTTGATCATGATGGTCATGTTCAGCCTGCTGCGTGTTGCGCTGCTGGTCTACAACCGCTCGATGATCCTCGACACACCGGCTTCCACTTTCCTTGAAGCATTCGCCAACGGTCTGCGTTTCGACCTGCGACTGGTGGTCTACCTTTGCGTTCCGCTGTTGCTGGCACTGTTCAGCGCGCGGGCCATGGCTGCGCGCGGCTTCTTCCGTTTCTGGCTGACCATCGCGTCGAGCATCGCGCTGTTCCTCGGCCTGATGGAGATGGACTTCTACCGCGAGTTCCACCAGCGCCTCAACGGTCTGGTCTTCCAGTACGTGAAGGAAGACCCGAAAACCGTGATGAGCATGCTCTGGTACGGTTTCCCGGTGGTTCGCTATCTGCTGGCCTGGGCCTTTGGCACATTGATTCTGACCCTGGCGTTCAAGGGCGCTGATCGTGCGACCCGTCCTCGCGGCCCGTTCAGCGGCGGCAGCATCGGCACTCGCCAGATCGCCCCGTGGTATGCGCGCATCGGCGTGTTCGTCGTTTGCCTGCTGATCTGCGTAGTGGCCGCTCGTGGCACTTTGCGTCAGGGCCCGCCGCTGCGCTGGGGTGACGTTTACACCACCGACTCGAACTTCGCCAACCAGTTGGGCCTCAACGGCACACTGTCGTTGATCGCGGCGGCCAAGAGCCGGATGTCCGAAGATCGCGACAACATCTGGAAAGCTACGCTGCCGCAGCCTCAGGCTCAGCAGACCGTGCGTGACATGCTGGTGATGAAAGACGAAAAACTGGTGGATGCCGACATCGCCGCCGTGCGTCGCGACTACACACCACCGGCCGACAAGACCCTGCCGATCAAGAACGTGGTGGTGATCCTGATGGAAAGCATGGCCGGTCACTCGGTCGGCGCGTTGGGCGGCCCGGGTAACATCACCCCCTACCTCGACAAACTGTCGAAGGAAGGCCTGTTGTTCGACCGCTTCTTCTCCAATGGCACCCACACCCACCAGGGCATGTTTGCCACCATGGCCTGCTTCCCGAACCTGCCGGGTTTCGAATACCTGATGCAAACCCCGGAAGGCAGCCACAAATTGTCCGGTCTGCCGCAGTTGCTCAGTGCCCGCGACTTCGACGACGTATACGTCTACAACGGCGATTTCGCCTGGGATAACCAGTCGGGTTTCTTCAGCAACCAGGGCATGACCAACTTCATCGGGCGTAACGACTACGTGAACCCGGTGTTCTCCGACCCTACTTGGGGCGTGTCTGACCAGGATATGTTCGACCGTGGCCTGGTAGAGCTCAAGGCTCGTGGAAATGGCAAGCCGTTCTATGCCTTGCTGCAGACGCTGTCGAACCACACGCCGTATGCCTTGCCGACGCCATTGCCGGTTGAACGCGTGACTGATCGCGGCAACCTGAACGAACACCTGACCGCCATGCGCTACTCCGACTGGGCGCTCGGGCAATTCTTCGAGAAGGCGCGTAAAGAGCCGTACTTCAAGGAAACCCTGTTCGTGATCGTGGGTGACCATGGTTTCGGCAACGAACAGCAAATCACCGAAATGGACCTGGGCCGCTTCAACGTTCCGATGCTGATGATCGCGCCGGGTATCCAGGAAAAGTTCGGCCAGCGTGACCACACCGTCGGCACTCAGATCGACATCGTGCCGACCATCATGGGCCGTATCGGTGGCGAAGTGCGCCATCAGTGCTGGGGGCGTGACCTGCTCAACCTGCCTGAAGGCGATGCCGGTTTTGGCGTGATCAAACCGTCGGGGAGCGAGCAGACTACCGCCATCCTTACGGCTGACCAGATCCTGGTGCTGCCAAAAGAAAAGGAAATGGAGCCGAAGGTGTACCGCTACGAACTGGGCGCCAACCCGCACGCCGAGATCGTTCCTAACGATCCGCGCACTGCCGAGTTGAAACTCAAGCTCGAGTCGTTCCTGCAAACGGCGACCAAAAGCCTGCTCGACAACACCGCCGGTGTGGTTGACGGCAAACCGGACTAAGTTTCCAGCGCATTAAAAAGAGGCCCTTTTCAAGGGCCTCTTTTTTTGCCTGTTAAACCGTTATATCCGGCCAAGCAAGAGCAAAATCAACAGCACCACCAATACCACGCCGATGATACCCGACGGGCCATAGCCCCAACTTCTGGAGTGCGGGAAGACCGGCAGACCACCGATCAGCAAGAGAATGAGAATAACGATCAAAATTGTGCCCATGTCTATTACCTTGTTGGAAGTGTTATGGAAAGACCTGACTTTTAACTGTCTGCTGGAAGGTTAAAATTTCAAGCTGCTTACAAAGTCCGACTGATGCGCGAGTCGGAAAATTCCATGTTTTTTTAATGTTTTTTGAAGACCCGGCTATTTCTTTTTCACAGGGTTAGTTGGAGCACACGCGCCCGCGGTTTGCTCGGGCCATTCAGCAATCTGATACAGCGTGGGTCGGGTTATGTCCTTCGCTACACTCAGCGCATCTTCCCCGGAACCACAAGGCTGTTTGCTATGCAAAATCGCATGATGATCACTGGCGCGGGCTCGGGCCTGGGTCGCGAAATCGCGCTGCGCTGGGCGCGTGAAGGCTGGCAACTGGCCTTGTCGGATGTCAGCGAGCCTGGCCTGCAAGAAACCCTCAAACTCGTTCGCGACGCCGGCGGTGATGGTTTTATCCAGCGTTGCGATGTACGCGACTACAGCCAACTGACGGCCTTCGCCCAGGCGTGCGAAGAGAAGCTCGGCGGCATCGATGTCATCGTCAACAATGCGGGCGTGGCGTCGGGCGGCTTCTTCAGCGAACTGTCCCTGGAGGATTGGGACTGGCAGATCGCGATCAACCTGATGGGTGTGGTCAAGGGCTGCAAGGCGTTCTTGCCGCTGCTGGAGAAAAGCAAAGGCAAGATCATCAACATCGCGTCGATGGCCGCCCTGATGCAAGGCCCGGCCATGAGCAACTACAACGTGGCCAAGGCCGGCGTTGTGGCGTTGTCGGAAAGCCTGTTGATCGAACTGGCACAACAGGAAGTAGGCGTGCATGTCGTATGCCCGTCGTTCTTCCAGACCAACTTGCTCGACTCTTTCCGCGGCCCGACCCCGGCGATGAAAGCCCAGGTCGGCAAATTGCTGGAAAGTTCGCCAATCACCGCCACCGACATTGCCGACTACATCTACAAACAGGTGGCCGCCGGCGAATTCATGATCCTGCCTCACGAACAAGGCCGCATGGCGTGGGCGATCAAACAGAAGAACCCGCAACTGCTCTACAACGAAATGACCGTCATGGCCGACAAAATGCGCGCCAAGGCCAAACAAAACGCTGACTGAACTTGCCCATGGGTGTCGGCGTCGTTAGGGTGGCCGCCATCGGCCATCCTCACGAGGCATCTGCATGCTCAATTACCTGTGGTTTTTCCTCGCGGCGCTGTTCGAAATCGCTGGCTGTTTCGCGTTCTGGATGTGGTTGCGCCAAGGCAAAAGTGTGTGGTGGGTCGTGCCGGCACTGCTCAGCCTGACCTTGTTCGCGCTGCTGCTGACCCGCGTCGAAGCCGCCTACGCCGGTCGCGCCTACGCGGCCTACGGTGGCATTTACATCATCGCTTCAATTGGCTGGCTGGCGGTCGTCGAGCGGATTCGTCCATTGAGTTCGGACTGGATCGGCGTGGCGTTGTGCGTGATCGGCGCGAGCGTCATTTTGTTCGGCCCGCGCTTCTCGGTTTCCTGAAGGATTGTTCCTGCGTCCGAACGATTTGTCGGATGTTTCCGTCAGTGGTGGTCGTCCGGTGCTGTAGGGTCGGACTGATTTGTCGTCATCGCATTGAAGCCCTTCGATGCGCCGGGCATCTTCAAGGACCGGTAATCCTGAAGGACCAATACCATGCTTGTACTCAGTCGTGTTGTGGGCGAGATGATTTCCATCGGTGACAACATTTCAGTGCGTATCCTCAACGTCAACGGCGCCAGTGTGCGCTTTGGCGTCGAAGCGCCGCAAAACGTCAATGTGCATCGCGCTGAAGTCTATGAGCGCATCCAGGCCAAGCGGGCAAAGGCCAAGGGCCGCTGAACCGTTCAGTCAAACAGATGCTTGGGCACATCGTGCTTGAGCATCAATTGGCACTGCTCGCTTTCCGGATCGAAGACAATCAGCGCCTGACCTTTGGTCAATGCCTGGCGAACCCGCAAAACGCGGGTTTCCAGCGGTGTATCGTCACCGTTGTCGGTGCCGTCACGGGTCACGAAGTCCTCGATCAGGCGGGTCAGGGTGTCGACTTCAAGTTGGTCGTGGGGAATCAGCATGGGCACCTCGGCTAAAACAATGTCGGGATGCTACGGCGAATGACCGCTTGCGACTAGTCTCGGCCTCATGCGTTCTGACCTACCGCCTTCGCGAGCAGGGGAATGCGATCAATTGTAGGAGCGAGCCTGCTCGCGAAGGGATTTACCTGACAACGAAGTACCCGGATCAGCCTTCAGACCGCTGCCCGACCAGACTGTCCACCGACGGCACCCGCGTATCACTTTCCATCTGTGTGTCATGTTCGATCTGATGACTGAACCGGTCCAGCGATCCCGTCGCCGGTTGCGCATCGCTGGCAAACACCGGCGGGCTCAGTAGGTAGGCACCGAGCAATCGACTGAGCGCCGCCAGACTGTCGATGTGGGTGCGTTCGTAGCCATGGGTCGCATCACAACCAAAGGCGAGCAGGGCAGTGCGAATGTCATGCCCGGCGGTCACCGCCGAGTGCGCATCGCTGAAGTAGTAACGGAACAGGTCGCGGCGCACGGGCAGTTCATTGTCACTGGCCAGTCGCAGCAAATGGCGCGACAAGTGATAGTCGTAAGGTCCGCCGGAATCCTGCATCGCCACACTGACGGCGTGTTCGCTGGAGTGCTGGCCGGGTGCAACGGGCGCAATGTCGATTCCGACGAATTCGCTGACGTCCCACGGCAACGCTGCCGCCGCGCCACTGCCGGTTTCCTCGGTAATGGTGAACAGCGGATGGCAATCGATCATCAACGCTTCACCACTGTCGACGATGGCCTTGAGCGCCGCGAGCAGTGCGGCGACACCGGCCTTGTCGTCGAGGTGGCGGGCACTGATGTGGCCGCTTTCAGTGAATTCCGGCAGCGGGTCGAAGGCCACGAAATCGCCCACGCTGATCCCCAGCGAATCGCAATCGGCGCGGGTGGCGCAGTAGGCATCCAGGCGCAGTTCGACGTGATCCCAGCTGATCGGCATTTCGTCCACGGCCGTGTTGAAAGCATGCCCGGATGCCATCAGCGGCAACACGCTGCCGCGAATCACCCCGTTATCGGTGAACAGGCTGACCCGGCTGCCCTCGGCAAAACGGCTGGACCAGCAACCGACCGGCGCCAAGGCCAGGCGACCGTTATCCTTCACGGCACGAACCGCCGCACCGATGGTATCCAGGTGAGCGCAAACCGCACGGTCGGGGCTGCTTTTTTTGCCTTTGAGGGTTGCACGGATGGTTCCGCGCCGGGTCATTTCGAATGGAATGCCCAACTCTTCCAGGCGTTCGGCGACGTAGCGCACGATGGTGTCGGTGAACCCGGTCGGGCTGGGAATGGCGAGCATTTCCAGCAGGACTTTTTGCAGGTAATCGAGATCCGGTTCAGGGATTTTGCTGATCATGGAAACTCCTAATGAGTAACGATCATGACGGGCGCTAGCCCGCCGGCTGACTGTGCGGAAATAACAAGTCCACAAACCGCTCAGCCGTCGGCTGCGGTTCATGGTTGGCCAGCCCGGCGCGTTCATTGGCCTCGATAAACACATACTCAGGCTGGTCGGCGGACAGCACCATCAGGTCGAGCCCGACCATCGGGATATCCAGCGCCCGTGCCGCCCGCACCGCGGCGTCCGCCAGGGTCGGATGCAGGATCGCCGTGACGTCCTCCAGAATTCCGCCTGTATGAAGATTCGCTGTCTTGCGTACGAACAGTTGCTCGCCCGCTGGCAGGACGCTGTTGTAGTCGTAACCCGCCGCATGCAACGTGCGCTGGGTTTCATGATCCAGCGGGATTTTGCTTTCACCACGGGTGGCGGCCTGCCGACGCCGGCTCTGGGCTTCGATCAATGCGCCGATGGCATGCTGACCATCGCCGATCACTTGCGCCGGGCGCCGAATCGCCGCCGCCACCACCTCAAACCCGATCACCACAATCCGCAGGTCCAGCCCTTCGTGGAAGCTTTCCAGCAGCACGCGACTGTCGAATTGGCGGGCGGCTTCGATGGCGTGCTGCACCTCTTCAATCGTGCGCAAATCCACGGCAACGCCCTGGCCTTGTTCGCCATCCAGTGGTTTGACCACCACGCGCTCGTGCTCATCGAGAAACGCCAGATTGTCATCGGCGTTACCGGCCAATTGTTGCGCAGGCAGGTTCAGCCCTGCGGCCTTGAGCACTTTGTGCGTCAGGCTTTTGTCCTGACACAAGCTCATGCTGATGGCGCTGGTCAGGTCGCTCAACGATTCGCGACAACGCACCCGGCGTCCACCATGGCTGAGGGTGAACAGGCCCGCATCGGCATCATCCACCTGTACGTCAATGCCGCGCCGATGGGCTTCTTCGACGATGATTCGCGCATATGGATTGAAATTGGCCTGCGGCCCCGGTCCGAGAAACAGCGGCTGATTGATGCCGTTCTTGCGCTTGATGGCGAAGGTCGAGAGGTTGCGAAACCCGAGTTTGGCGTAAAGGCTTTTCGCCTGTCGGTTGTCGTGCAAAACGGACAAGTCCAGGCAACTGAGCCCACGGCTCATGAAGTGCTCGATCAAGTGACGCACCAACACTTCGCCCACACCCGGTCGTGAACACTGCGGGTCGACCGCCAGGCACCACAGGCTGCTGCCGTTTTCCGGGTCGTTGAACGCCTTGTGGTGGTTGAGGCCCATGACACTGCCAATGATTGCGCCGCTGTCTTCGTCTTCGGCCAGCCAATACACCGGGCCGCCCAGATGCCGTGGGGTCAACAGACTTGCATCGATCGGCAGCATGCCGCGCGCCTGATACAGCTGGTTGATGGCCTGCCAGTCCGCCTCGCTTTGTGCCCGACGAATGCGGAAACCACGAAACACGCGAGTGGCCTGACGGTAATCGCTGAACCACAAACGCAAGGTGTCCGAGGGGTCGAGAAATAGCTGAGCCGGCTCCAGCCCCAGTATTTGCTGGGGTGCGGCGACGTAAAGGGCAATGTCGCGCTCGCCCGGCTGCTCGTTGAGCAACGCTTGGGCGAGGCTGGCCGGATCGGGGAAGGTGTGCCCGATCAGCAACCGGCCCCAGCCGCAATGCACGGCAATCGGCGCGGCGCTCAAGGCGCTGCCATCTTCGGCCAGACGCGCCTGCAAGCGTTCATAAGAAGGTGGCTGGCCGCGCAACAAGCGTTGGCTATAAGCCGTGGCGTGGGGTTTCATCGATCAGATTCCTTGCTCACTGAGCCACAGGTTCAGGGCCGCCAGTTGCCACAGCTTTGAGCCGCGCAACGGGGTCAATTGACCCTGCGGGTCCGTCAGCAAACGGTCGAGCATGGCCGGGTTGAACAGGCCGCGATCCTGGCTGGGGTCAAGCAACAGGTCGCGCACCCAGTTCAGCGTGTCACCTTGCAAATGCTTGAGGCCTGGCACCGGGAAGTAACCTTTCTTGCGGTCGATGACTTCACTCGGAATCACCGATCTCGCGGCTTCTTTCAAGACGTGTTTGCCACCGCCCGGCAGTTTGAATTTGCCCGGCACGCGGGCCGACAATTCCACCAGGCGATAGTCAAGAAACGGCGTGCGTGCCTCCAGCCCCCAGGCCATGGTCATGTTGTCGACGCGTTTGACCGGGTCGTCCACCAGCATCACCGTGCTGTCCAGACGCAAGGCCTTGTCCACTGCCGCCTCGGCACCGGGCTGTGCGAAATGTTCCTTCACGAAGTCACCGGCGGCGTCATTCGCCGTCAGCCATTTCGGCTGCACAGTGGCTGCGTACTCCTCATGGCTGCGGTCGAAGAACGCCTCGCGATAAGCCGTGTACGGATCGCTTGCGCCATCGACCTGCGGATACCAGTGATAACCGGCGAACAGCTCGTCCGCACCTTGGCCGCTTTGCACCACTTTGCAATGCTTGGCCACTTCGCGTGAGAGCAGATAGAAGGCGATGCAGTCATGACTGACCATCGGCTCGCTCATGGCGCGGAATGCCGCTGGCAATTGCTCGATGATCTCTTTTTCGTCGATGCGCAATTGATGATGCCGGGTGCCGTAGTGGGTGGCGATGAGGTCCGAATACTGGAACTCGTCGCCGCGTTCGCCGCCGGCATCCTCAAAACCAATGGAGAAGGTCGACAGGTTTTCCACGCCGACTTCACGCAACAGCCCGACCAGCAGGCTTGAGTCGACGCCGCCCGAGAGCAGAACGCCAACGTCGACCGCCGCCCGTTGGCGGATCGCCACGGCGTCGCGCGTGCTATCGAGGACACGGTCACGCCAGTCTTCGAGGGTCAGGTCGATTTCGTCGGCGCGTGGGCCATAGGACAGGGTCCACCAGGTTTTCTGTTCGGTGCTGCCGTCCGCTTCGATGCGCATCCAGGTCGCCGGTGGCAGTTTTTCAATGCCGGCCAGCAGGGTGCGCGGCGCCGGGACCACGGCGTGGAAGTTCAGGTAATGATTGAGCGCCACCGGGTCGAGAATCGGGTTGATGTCGCCACCCTTGAGCAACGCCGGCAACGCTGAGGCAAAGCGCAGGCGCTGGCCGGTTCGGGACAGGTACAGCGGCTTCACGCCGAGACGGTCGCGGGCGATGAACAATCGTTGGGCGTCGCGCTCCCAAATGGCGAACGCAAACATGCCGTTTAGCTTGGGCAGCAAGGCTTCACCCCAGGCGTGATAGCCCTTGAGCAGCACTTCGGTGTCCCCGCCGGAGTAGAACGCATAACCGAGGTTTTCGAGCTCGGTGCGCAACTCGGGGAAGTTATAGATCGCGCCGTTGAAGGCCAGGGACAGGCCCAGTTGAATGTCGATCATCGGCTGCGCCGAGCCGTCTGACAGGTCCATGATTTTCAAGCGCCGATGGCCCAGGGCAATCGGTCCTTGAGCATGAAAACCCCAGGCGTCAGGGCCACGAGGGGCTAAGTGATGGGTGATTCGTTCAACGGCCGCGAGGTCCGCAGGTTGATGATCGAAGCGTAATTCGCCAGCTAATCCGCACATAAAGTCCTTACCGGTTTTTCCGTTGGGGAGGGTCAATCGATACCCGGCCAAATCGGCGGGTACTCAGAAACTGACCCAGTGGGACTGTGGGAGTTTTAGATCGATAAGTAATAAGCCCGTGTGGTGGACGGGGCGGTCTTACCCGAAAAAAGGTGGGGGCGTGCGGTACATATTGCTGCCAAGCATTGAAAATGCTGCTGTATCAACCACTGAACAGACCAGATTTTCGTGCTGTTAATCGGTCATTGAACGAGCTGCTTCGGGGTCATTGACCCCGAATCAAACGCCGCAGCGCAAAACGGTTGGGATGACAGGCTTCGGCCACGGCCCTGGGCAGTGGCAGGGGTTCGTCATCGAGCCAGGCGGCAAGCAATTCGCCTGCTAACGGCGCGGTGATCAATCCCCGTGAACCATGGCCGCTGTTGACGTACAAGCCGTCCAGCCATGGGCAAGGGATGTCCGGCGTTTGCCGGGCATCCTTGCTCAGGGCGATGTAGGCGTCGGCGAAAGCCTGGTGATCGGCCAAGGGGCCGACAATCGGCAAGTAGTCCGGGCTGGTGCAGCGAAACGCCGCGCGACCTTCAAGTGCTTCAGGTTGCAGGGTGTGCGCGCCGAGCCGTTCGACCAGATCCGCCGAAATCTCTTCGAGCATGTTCAGGTTGCCGGCATGCTCGGCCGCCGTGGGTGTCAGGTCATCGCTGTTGAAATCGAAACTGGCGCCCAGCGTGTGTTCACCCAGCCGGGCTGGCGCGACATACCCTTCGGCGCAGACCACGGTGCTCAGGCTTTGGCTGTCAGGTGTCTGATGCAGACGAGTGATTTGTCCGCGAATGCGTTTGAGCGGCAGTTCGCTGCTGTAGGGGAGACGCTTGATCTCGGCGGCGCCGGCCAGCACCACGACCGGTGCGCTCGCCAGCAAGGTCTCGCCGTCCCAGGCTTGCCACTGATTATCCTGGCGACGCAGTTCCAGGACCTCGTGGTGCATCAGGAGCTTGATATTCGGTTGCCCGGCTTGCCATTGGCACAAGGCGGGCGGGTGCACCCAACCGCCTTCGGGATAAAACAGGCCGCCCGATTGCAGGCCGATGCCGGCACGGCTCTGGGCCTGCACTCGATCCAGTGTGTGCAATAAATCCTCGGGGAACGCCGCCGCCAGTTGCGCCTGACGCTGCGCCTCCTTGGCATTGAAGGCCAGTTGCAGGACGCCGCAATCGTCCCAGTCGAGGCCCCGCTGCAAATGTTCAAGCAGGCGTCGGGTGTAGCCAAAACCACTGACAATCAATTGCGACAGCGCCGTGCCATGGGCCGAAAGCTTGAGGTACAGCACGCCCTGTGGATTGCCCGAGGCTTCCTGCGCCAGCGCGTCGTGGCGCTCCAGCAGGCTCACCTGCCAACCCCGCGCCGCCAGGCTGGCAGCGCTTGCACAACCGGCCAGGCCGGCACCGATGACCAAGGCATGACGCTCGCCCGTCAACGGCGCCGGACGCGCAAACCAGGGTTTTACGGCAATGGGCGCAGCGGCGTCCTCGGGCCATCCGAGGAACACGCCCCGCAGGATTTCCCACTTGTGGCCGATGCCCGGCGTGCGCTTCATCTTGAACCCTGCGCCATTGAGCAAGCGTCGCACCCAACCGGTACTGGTGAACGTGCTGATGGTCGAGCCGGGCGCTGCCAGCCGTGCCAGTTCGGCAAACAGTTCGGCGGTCCACATGTCGGGGTTTTTTGCCGGGGCGAAACCGTCGAGAAACCAGGCGTCAATCTGTGCGTCCAGTTGCGGTAATTGTTCCAGTGCATCGCCAATCAACAGGGTCAGCGTCACGCGGCCGTTATCCAGAATCAGGCGCTGGAAGCCTTGATGAATGGCCACGTACTGGGCGAGCAATTGATCGGCGAACGGTTTGAGTTCTGGCCACAACGCCAGGGCTCGCTGCAGGTCGGGCAAGCTCAGAGGGTACTTTTCGACGCTGACGAAGTGCAGCCGTGCACCCGCCACGGCGTGCTGTTCGAACAATTGCCAGGCACACAGAAAATTCAATCCGGTGCCGAAGCCCGTCTCGCCAATCACCAGTCGGCCGCCGTCCGCCAACGTGCTGAAACGCTCACGCAGAGCGTTTTGCTCAAGGAACACGTAACGGGTTTCTTCGAGGCCCGACTTGTCGGAAAAATACACGTCGTCGAACACTCGCGAGTACGGACGACCCTGGTCATCCCAGTCGAGTTGGGCGTGAGGCAATACAGGTTTCATGGCAGGCTCGGCAACGGCAAGGCCGCCATTCTAGCCGATCGCCGGGACGCTGCCTGATCCATGGCAAGGTCCATGGCGGTCCCGACAGTGAAAATCGGATTTCTCCCCCGCTGGAGGAATCAATCCGCTAGTCTTGCTCACATCTGGAAGGGAGCCGCCCATGTTTGAGTCTGCTGAAATCGACCACGCCATTGACAAAGAAACCTATGACGCCGAAGTGCCGGCACTGCGCGAAGCCTTGCTCGAAGCTCAGTTTGAGCTAGGCCAGCAGAGCCGGTTTCCGGTGATCATTCTGATCAACGGCATCGAAGGTGCCGGCAAGGGCGAGACGGTCAAGTTGCTCAACGAATGGATGGACCCGCGCCTGATCGAGGTCCGCACGTTCGACCAGCAAACCGACGAAGAGCTGTCACGGCCACCGGCCTGGCGCTATTGGCGGATGCTTCCCGCCAAGGGACGCATGGGGATTTTCTTCGGAAACTGGTACAGCCAGATGCTACAAGGCCGGGTCCATGGCGAGTTCAAGGACCCTCGACTCGACCAGGCCATCAACGCGGCCGAGCGTCTGGAGAAAATGCTGTGCGATGAAGGCGCGTTGATCGTCAAGTTCTGGTTCCACCTCTCCAAGAAACAAATGAAGGCCCGCCTTAAAGCGTTGGCCGACGACCCGTTACATAGCTGGCGCATCAGCCCGCTGGATTGGCAGCAATCGCAAACGTATGACCGGTTCGTGAAGTTCGGCGAGCGGGTATTGCGTCGCACCAGTCGTGACTACGCGCCGTGGCATGTGATCGCCGGGATGGACGCGCGCTATCGCAGCCTGGTGGTGGGCAAGATTCTGCTCGATAGCCTGCACGGCGCGTTGAAGCGGCCGAAGATACACCCGGAAAAAGTCAGTGCCGCGCCCGTATTCCCCAGCGTCGATCAAG
Organism: Pseudomonas sp. P1_F1_2; assembly: GCF_056405815.1. Taxonomy (NCBI): domain Bacteria; kingdom Pseudomonadati; phylum Pseudomonadota; class Gammaproteobacteria; order Pseudomonadales; family Pseudomonadaceae; genus Pseudomonas; species Pseudomonas sp. P1_F1_2. The sequence continues at coordinate 30,478 of NZ_JBFUBK010000005.1, forward strand.
TGAACCTGCTCGACAGCCTCGACCTGACCCAGCAGCTGGACAAAGACGACTACGAAGAGCAGTTGGTAACTGAACAGGCGCGGTTTTCCGGGTTGATGCGTGACAAGCGCATGCGCCGACATGCGCTGGTGGCGGTGTTCGAAGGCAACGATGCGGCGGGCAAGGGCGGGGCGATTCGCCGGGTGGCGGCGGCGCTTGATCCGCGTCAGTACAGCATCGTGCCGATTGCCGCGCCCACCGAAGAAGAGCGGGCGCAGCCCTATTTGTGGCGTTTCTGGAGACACCTTCCGGCGCGGGGCAAGTTCACCGTGTTCGATCGTTCCTGGTACGGACGGGTGCTGGTAGAGCGCATCGAAGGATTCTGCAGCCCGGCGGACTGGCTGCGCGCCTACAGCGAAATCAACGATTTCGAAGAGCAGATCGCTGATGCCGGGGTGATCGTGGTCAAGTTCTGGCTGGCCATCGACAAACAGACGCAGCTGGAACGCTTCCAGGAGCGCGAACAGATCCCCTTCAAGCGGTTCAAGATTACGGAGGATGACTGGCGCAATCGCGACAAATGGGACGCGTACCGCGCCGCGGTCGGCGACATGGTTGACCGTACCAGCACGGAAATCTCTCCCTGGACCCTGGTCGAAGCCAATGACAAGCGCTGGGCGCGGGTCAAGGTGTTGCGCACCATTAATCTGGCGCTGGAAGAGGCGTTCGAAAAGTCCGACAAGAAGGCGAAGAAACACAAGGACTGAGTCGATGGTTGCGCATACGCGGGATGAATGATTGTCGCGGTCGGTTATGAGGTGGACATATGCTCGGTCCACTCTCAACCGATAACAACAATGAGGTATGCCATGCGTGAAGTGGTGATCGTCGACAGCGTGCGGACCGGCCTGGCCAAGTCCTTTCGCGGCAAGTTCAACCAGACCCGTCCGGACGACATGGCGGCGCATTGTGTCGACTCGTTGCTAGCGCGCAACGGCATCGACCCGGCCAGCGTCGAGGATTGCATCGTCGGTGCGGGCTCCAACGAAGGCGCGCAGGGCTACAACATCGGGCGCAATGTCGCCGTGCTCTCGCGCTTGGGCATTGGTACCGCCGGCATGACCCTCAACCGCTTTTGCTCCTCGGGCTTGCAGGCGATTGCCATTGCCGCCAACCAGATTGCTTCGGGGTGCAGCGACATCATCGTGGCCGGTGGCGTCGAATCCATCAGCCTGACCATGAAAAGCGTCAACACCGATAACCTGATCAACCCGCTGCTCAAGGAGCAGGTGCCGGGCATTTACTTCCCGATGGGGCAGACCGCCGAAATCGTCGCCCGTCGTTACAACGTCAGCCGCCAGGAGCAAGACCTGTACGCCTTGCAAAGCCAGCAGCGCACCGCCCAGGCGCAGGCCGCCGGTCTGTTCGATGATGAAATCGTGCCGATGGCGGTGAAGTACCGCGTGGAAGACAAGGCCACCGGTGCGATTCAAATCCTCGATGGCATCGTTGATCGCGATGACTGCAATCGGGCGGACACCACGCTGGAAAGCCTGGCGGGACTGAAGCCGGTGTTTGCTGAAGACGGCTCGGTGACGGCGGGCAACTCCTCGCAGCTGTCCGACGGTGCCTCGATGACGCTGGTGATGAGCCTGGAAAAAGCCCTGGAACTGGGGCTCAAGCCGAAGGCGTTTTTCCGTGGTTTCACGGTCGCCGGGTGCGAGCCGGATGAAATGGGCATCGGCCCGGTGTTCTCGGTGCCGAAGTTGCTCAAGGCCAAGGGCTTGCAGGTTGCCGACATTGATCTGTGGGAGCTCAACGAAGCGTTTGCCTCGCAGTGCCTGTACAGCCGAAATCGGCTGGAGATCGATAACGAGAAGTACAACGTCAATGGCGGTTCGATTTCCATCGGGCACCCGTTCGGCATGACCGGCTCGCGTCAGGTCGGGCATCTGGTGCGTGAGTTGCAGCGCCGCAATTTGCGCTACGGCATCGTTACCATGTGCGTGGGCGGCGGGATGGGCGCGACGGGGTTGTTTGAGGCGGTGCGTTAAATTCGCAAAGCTGTGTCGCCTGATCAACCGCTATCGCGGGCAAGCCCGCTCCCACATTGGAATGCGATCAACTGTGGGAGCGAGCCTGCTCGTGAAGGCAGCGCCTCAGTCTAAAGCTGGGCACTCGATGCCTGCATCCGCTCGATGTACGCCTGAATCTCGCGCTGCGCCGCCTCTGCATCATTAAACGGCCCCTCCAGCGTGTTTTCACGGGTACTGAAAAACAACTCCCCATTCACGCGACACAACCGGTCACTGCGAAAGTGTGTCGCGGGGGCTTTGTCCTGGGCGCGCATGCCGTACATGGCGATTCTCCTGAAAGTGATCCGATGAGCTTATGCACGAACCCCTTGGCACGCCTGAGCAACTGATCGACGGCCGATCGTCAATTAGTTGCTGCGACCTGCACAGTTTCATTTGCGCCTGCTCGCCAACTGTCCCTGTGTGCCAGGCCTCTCTGCGCCTAGAATGACGATTCTCGCCATCTGGCTGTTGGGGTTCGCATGCACATTTCATCCGGTCGCTGGGTTTACGGTCTGTTTCTGGCCCTGCTGACTGCGCTGCTGTGGGGAATCCTGCCGATCAAACTCAAGCAAGTGCTGCTGGTGATGGACCCGGTGACCGTCACCTGGTTTCGCTTGATCGTATCCGGCGGGTGCCTGTTCGTTTATCTGGCGGCGACCAAGCGCTTGCCGAGCCGTAAAGCCCTCGGTCCACGCGGTGGCTGGCTGGTGCTGATGGCGGTGCTCGGTCTGGTCGGTAACTACGTGTTGTACTTGATGGGTTTGAACTTGCTCAGCGCCGGCACCGCGCAATTGGTGGTGCAGATGGGCCCGATCATGTTGCTGATCGCCAGTCTGTTTGTGTTCAAGGAACGCTTCAGCGTGGGGCAGGGGATTGGGCTGCTGGTGCTGCTGGTCGGTTTCGCCCTGTTTTTCAATCAGCGCCTGGCCGAGTTACTCACTTCGTTGACCGAATACACCACCGGCGTGCTGCTGGTGTTGCTGGCGTCCACGGTCTGGACCTTCTACGCCTTGGGGCAGAAGCAACTGCTGACCGTGTGGAATTCGTTGCAGGTGATGATGGTGATCTACCTGTTCTGTGCGCTGTTGCTGACGCCGTGGGTGCACCCACTGGAAGCGCTGCAACTGAGCCCGCTGCAAGGCTGGCTGCTGCTGGCGTGCTGCATGAATACGCTGATTGCCTATGGCGCGTTTGCCGAAGCGTTGGCCCATTGGGAAGCTTCGCGGGTGAGTGCGACGCTGGCGATCACGCCGTTGGTGACGTTTGCCGCGGTGGCCGTGGCGGCATGGTTGTGGCCTGATTTTGTGCATGCCGAGACGATCAACGGTCTGGGCTATGGCGGCGCGGTGCTGGTGGTGCTGGGGTCGGCGCTGGTGGCGTTGGGGCCGTCGTTGATTGCCGGGCTCAAGGCCCGGAAGGTGCGGATGGCGGCCGGTTAAACCGCGTCATCGTTCATCGCGGGCAAGCCATGCTCCTACGGGTTTTGTGTCGATACCGGACATTTTGATCGACGCAAAACCCGTAGGAGCATGGCTTGCCCGCGATGGCTGACTGCTAGGCGCTACACATCTCAGCCCTTGGCCCCGGCCTCCAGCATGTTTTCCGGCCGCACCCACGCATCAAACTGTTCATCGGTCAGATAACCCAACTGCAACGCCGCCTCCCGCAACGTCAGCCCCTGCGCATACGCCTTCTTGGCAATCTCTGCCGATTTGTCATAGCCGATGTGCGGGTTCAACGCGGTCACCAGCATCAAGCCCCGCTCCAGATGTTCAGCCATTTTCTCTGCGTCCGGCTCAAGTCCGGCAATGCAGTGCTGCTGGAAGTTGCTGCAGCCATCGCCCAGCAGGCGGATAGATTGCAGCAGGTTGTGGATGATCACCGGTTTGAACACATTCAATTGCAGATGGCCCTGGCTCGCCGCAAACCCGATGGCGACGTCGTTGCCCAGGACCTGGCAAGCCAGCATCGATAGCGCTTCGCACTGCGTCGGATTGACCTTGCCCGGCATGATCGAGCTGCCCGGTTCGTTGGCCGGCAATTTCACTTCAGCAAAACCGGCTCGTGGCCCGGAGCCCAGCAGGCGCAAGTCGTTGGCGATTTTCATCAGGGTCACCGCCAGGGTTTTCAGTGCACCCGACAGGGTCGTCAGCGGCTCATGACCGGCCAGCGCGGCGAATTTGTTCGGCGCCGTGATGAAAGGCAGGCCGGAGAGGGCGGCCAGTTCGGCGGCAATCGCTTCGCCAAAACCGTGAGGCGAATTCAGCCCCGTGCCGACCGCGGTACCGCCCTGGGCCAGCTCACACACGGCTGGCAACGCGCTGCGGATCGCCCGTTCGGCGTAATCCAGTTGCGCAATAAACGCCGAAACTTCCTGGCCGAACGTGATCGGCGTGGCGTCCATCATGTGCGTTCGGCCGGTCTTGACCAGTTTCATGTGGCGCGCTGCCAGCTCGGCAAGGCCTCCCGACAATTCACTGATCGCCGGTAACAACTGCTGCTGAACGGCCTGCGCCGCGGCGATGTGCATGGCGGTGGGGAAACAGTCATTGGAGCTCTGGGAGCGATTGACGTGATCGTTGGGGTGCACCGGCGACTTGCCGCCGCGCGGGTTGCCGGCCAGCTCGTTGGCGCGGCCAGCGATCACTTCATTGACGTTCATATTGCTTTGGGTGCCGCTGCCGGTCTGCCAGACCACCAGCGGGAACTGGTCGTCATGGTTGCCATCGAGCACTTCGTCGGCCGCCTGTTCGATCAGCCGGGCGATGTCGGCGGGCACGTCGCCGTTACGGTCGTTGACTCGCGCCGCGGCTTTTTTGATCAGTGCCAGGGCATGCAGCACCGCCAGCGGCATTTTTTCGTTGCCGATGGCGAAGTTAATCAGCGAGCGTTGCGTCTGAGCGCCCCAGTAAGCTTCATCGGGGACTTCCACCTGGCCAAGGCTGTCGGTTTCGATACGGCTCATCATGCACACTCCTGTAGGTCTGATAGCGCAGTTTAGGCCTTGATCGTCGGCAGTGGTTCCATCTGACAGGTTTTTGAGCCTTCAACCCCTCTAATTCAGGCCCGACAAGGCTTGGGGTTGAGCGACACACTTTTTTAGGCGCAGAATGGAGGCCCTTGGGGTTTTACCTCGCCTGCTAGAAAAGGAAACTCGATGACTCGTCTTCGTGCCATCTGTACCGCGGTTGCACTGGTTTGCGCCAGCGGCCCTGTTTTTGCCGATACCGCCAGCCATAACGCCAGTGCCGAAGCTTTCCTGACCCTGGCGCACGCTGACAAATTGGGCACTCCGGTGTACATGCAAGTGCAGCAAATGTTCGCTCAGCGCTTTGAACAGACCAAAGCCCCTGAATCGAAAAAAGCGTTGCTGGAAACGTATCAGGCCAAAGCCAACGCTGCGCTTGACCAAGCCATTGGCTGGAACAAGCTGAAACCGGAAATGGTCAAGCTCTACACCGCCAACTTCAGCGAGTCCGAGCTCAAAGACCTGGTTGCGTTCTACCAGTCGCCACTGGGCAAGAAAGTCCTGGAAAAAATGCCACAGCTGACTCAGCAATCGGCCCAGATGACTCAAGCCAAGCTGGAAAGCGCAGTGCCTGTAGTCAACAAGCTGCTGGCTGACATGACGGCCGAGCTGGAGCCGAAAGGCGCCGCCGCTCCAGCCAAGAAAAAGCCTTAAGCGGAGTTCGGTATGACCATGCAACAACGCATCGAATCGACACTGGGCCTGTTACAGCCGCAACACCTGCAAGTGCTGGATGAAAGCCACATGCACAGCCGTGGGTTGCAGACTCACTTCAAGGCCGTGGTGGTCAGCCAGCAGTTCGAAGGGCTGAATCGCGTCAAGCGTCACCAGAAAGTCTACGGCACGCTCGGCGAGTTGATGGGCGAGTTCCATGCGTTGGCGCTGCATACCTACACGCCCGAGGAATGGGCACAGATCGACGCGGCCCCGGCCTCACCGACCTGTGCTGGCGGCAGCAAGCATTAAACCCGCGTTTTTTGCTAGAATCCGCAACGCGCCGCTCACCCGGCGCGTTTTTTTTGAATCCGGTTCACCCTTTGCGAGGGTAGCCACCTGGAGAAACACCCATGACACAACAGATTGTCGTGGCGGCACTGTATAAGTTCGTCACCCTGCAAGATTACGTCGCCCTGCGCGAGCCACTGCTGCAAGCCATGGTCGACAACGGCATCAAAGGCACGCTGCTGATCGCTGAAGAAGGCATCAACGGCACTGTGTCCGGTACCCGCGAAGGCATCGACGGACTGATGGCCTGGCTCAAGAACGACCCACGCATGGACGACATCGATCACAAAGAGTCGTACTGCGACGATCAGCCGTTCTATCGCACCAAAGTCAAACTCAAGAAAGAAATCGTCACCCTGGGTGTTGATGGCGTGGACCCGAACAAAAAGGTCGGCACCTACGTTGATCCGCAGGACTGGAATGCGTTGATCAACGATCCGGAAGTGCTGTTGATCGACACCCGCAACGATTACGAAGTATCGATTGGCACCTTCGAAGGCGCCATCGACCCGAAAACCACCAGTTTTCGCGAATTTCCCGACTACATCAAAGCCAACTTCGACCCCGCCGTGCACAAGAAGGTCGCGATGTTCTGCACCGGCGGCATCCGTTGCGAGAAAGCGTCGAGCTACATGCTCAGCGAAGGTTTCGATGAGGTCTACCACCTCAAGGGCGGTATCCTGAAGTACCTCGAAGAGGTGCCGCAGGAAGAAACCAAATGGCAGGGCGACTGCTTTGTGTTCGATAACCGTGTGACCGTTCGTCATGACCTCAGCGAAGGTGATTACGATCAGTGTCATGCCTGTCGTACGCCAGTCAGTGTTGAAGACCGCGCCTCAGAGCACTACGTGGCCGGCATCAGTTGCCCGCATTGCTGGGACACCTTGAGCGAAAAAACCCGGCGCAGCGCCATTGATCGGCAGAAGCAGATCGAACTGGCCAAGGCGCGCAACTTGCCTCACCCGATCGGCTACAACTACAAGCAAACTCCTTCCGAGGCTTGAACCATGTCAGCGCGCCGCCTGCTCTATGTGATGGATCCGATGTGTTCTTGGTGCTGGGGCTTTGCGCCAGTGGCTAACGCCTTGGTCGCGCAAGCACAGGCGGCGGGCGTCGACGTGCATTTGATCGTCGGTGGTTTGCGCACCGGCAGCGGGGCGGCGCTGGAGCCCACCACCCGGCGCTACATTCTTGAACATTGGCAAGCGGTCACCGAGGCCACCGGCCAACCGTTCAAGCTTGAGGGGGCGCTGCCCGACGGTTTTGTCTACGACACCGAGCCCGCGTGCCGGGCTCTGGTCACTGCGCGCAGCCTGGCGCCGGATTGCGCGTGGAAGCTGCTGGGCCTGATTCAGCACGCGTTCTACGCCGAAGGTCGCGACGTCACCCGCGCCAGCGTGCTGGTCGAACTCGCCGAGCAGGCCGGTTTGCCGCGCATTGAGTTTGCCGCCGCGTTCGACCGTGCCGATATGCACGCCGCCACGGCGGCCGACTTCACCTGGGTCCAGGACTTGGGCATCGCCGGTTTCCCAACCTTGCTGGCTGAGCGTAATGGTCAATTGGCGTTGCTGACCAACGGGTATCAGCCTCTGAGTGAACTGTCCCCGTTGCTCGGCCGCTGGCTGGAGCGTGCTGCCTGTGCATGATGTGCCCGATGACGTCCCGGCGCCCAAGCCTGTCGATCGATTGAGCTGGGCCGAAATCCGCCGACTGGCCTTGCACCATAAAAAATCCCTGTGGATCGCCAACGGCGTCGCCGTGCTGGCGACCTTGTGCAGCGTGCCGATTCCATTGCTGCTGCCGTTGCTGGTGGACGAAGTATTGCTGGGGCACGGTGACGCCGCGCTGAAGGTCATGAACCACGCCCTGCCCGAAGGCTGGCAGAAAGCGGCGGGCTACATTGGCCTGATGTTGCTCGTGACCTTGGTGTTGCGCTGCGGGGCCTTGTTGTTCAACGTCGTGCAGGCAAAGTTGTTCGCGGCGCAGGCCAAGGACATCGTCTATCGCATTCGCACCCGGCTGATCGAGCGGCTCAAGCGAATTTCCCTGGGCGAATACGAAAGCCTGGGCAGCGGCACCGTGACCACGCACCTGGTCACCGACCTGGACACGCTGGACAAATTCGTCGGCGAAACCCTCAGTCGTTTCCTCGTGGCGATGCTGACCCTGGTGGGTACCGCGAGCATTCTGATCTGGATGCACTGGAAGCTGGCGCTGCTGATCATGCTGTTTAACCCGTTGGTGATCTATGCCACGGTGCAGTTGGGCAAGCGGGTCAAACACCTGAAAAAACTCGAAAACGACAGCACCTCGCGCTTCACCCAGGCACTGACCGAAACCCTCGATTCAATTCAGGAAGTACGCGCCGGTAACCGCCAGGGGTTCTTCCTCGGGCGCCTTGGCCTGCGAGCCCGGGAGGTGCGCGATTACGCGGTGAACTCTCAGTGGAAAACCGATGCCTCGAACCGCGCCAGCGGCCTGTTGTTCCAGTTTGGCATCGATATTTTCCGTGCCGCGGCCATGCTCACCGTGCTGTTTTCCGACCTGTCCATCGGCCAGATGCTGGCGGTGTTCAGCTACCTGTGGTTCATGATCGGTCCGGTGGAACAACTGCTGAACTTGCAGTACGCCTATTACGCCGCCAGCGGCGCGTTGTCGCGGATTAACGAACTGCTGTCCCGGGCCGATGAGCCGCAGTACCCGGGTGGCGTCGACCCGTTTCAGGGCCGTGACACCGTGGGCATTGAAGTCCAGGGCCTGAGTTTCGGTTATGGCGACGAGTTGGTGTTGAACAAGATGGACCTGTCCATCGCCCCCGGGGAAAAAGTCGCCATCGTCGGTGCCAGTGGCGGCGGTAAAAGCACCTTGGTGCAGTTGCTGCTGGGTTTATACACGCCGCTGGCCGGGACCATTCGCTTCGGTGGTTCGACCCAGCAAGAGATCGGCCTGGAAACGGTCCGCGAAAACGTCGCTGTCGTCCTGCAACACCCCGCGCTGTTTAACGACACCATTCGCGCCAACCTGACGATGGGCCGTGAGCGCAGTGACGAAGCCTGCTGGCAAGCGCTGGAAATTGCGCAATTGCAGCACACGGTTCGAGAATTGCCTGACGGCCTCGACAGCATCGTCGGACGCTCCGGTGTGCGTTTGTCCGGCGGCCAGCGCCAACGCCTGGCGATTGCGCGGATGGTACTGGCCGAACCCAAAGTGGTGATCCTCGACGAGGCCACTTCCGCACTGGACGCTGCCACTGAATACAACCTGCACCAGGCGCTGGCACGGTTCCTGAGCAACCGCACTACGCTAATCATCGCGCACCGCTTGTCGGCGGTGAAACAGGCCGACCGGGTATTGGTGTTCGATGGCGGGCAGATTGCCGAGGATGGCGACCATCAGCAGTTGATTGCCGATGGTGGTTTGTACGCCAAGCTTTATGGGCATTTGCAGCAGTTGTAGCCACGTCGGATGTCTACTTCCATATCACGCCCAGCGCATCAGGGTTGCCGTCATAGCTGAATTGCTTCATGACGATCGCGCATGAATCGCAAGGTGCCATGGTGGTGGCGATCGTGATGGAATCCAGCTCTTTAGGGTCAGGGTATTTGTCTCGTATGGCGCTGATGAGCTTGCTCTCGGTGTCCAGTGAGGTAGGGCGCGACGTGAGCGCAGGTGTGTATGTTTCGATGTTGTCGATGGTGTGAGGGATCGCCCGTAGCTTGCCGGAATCGGAGACGCTAAGTGATGTCTGCGGGAAGTTGATGTCATGATCTATGTTGAAGTAACTGGTGCCGTCTACTTTCACTTCGTTTGTCTGTCTGCTTCTGGAAAACAGGGGCAGGAAATGGGTGTCCCCTTGATTGCCAGAAACACTGACATACACTTCACGCACCCCGGCCTTCGTCTTGATCTCGGCGAACGCAATGTTTCTGGAACTGTGTATCGGCCTATTCAGTTTTTTACTGATCTCTATTTGCAGTTGTCGCATCGTGTTATCGATTTTCAAGGCCTTGGGTGCGCCCCGAACCGACGACTCCACTGTGACAACCGTTTTGCAAAAGAGTGTATTGAAGATTTCAGCAGTGGTTTCACGAGCACTGTCCGGCGCCGTCCGGGACAGTGACCAAGTCGCAGCACCGTCGGTTGAATGACGCACGATCATTCTTGTCGAGTGATCGAACAACACGGCTTCCGCGGGGCTGGTATCCACGTTGAGATGTTTAAGGGTCTGGGGCGGATTGGTATGGCCACCGATCGGTATGGCAATGTCATCCATGGCTTTCAAGGCGCGCTCGACGCGGTTAATACCATAAATTCTGGCCATGTTATTGGCATTCAGCGAGCCGATATAAACCTTCTTCAACTCCTCTACCACATCGTGGGGCGATGTTTTTGCCTTGCGCAAAGTCAGGGGCGCGGTGAGGCTTTGCCCCGCAAAGCGCTCGGCGACGTAAAAATCGCCGGCGCCCAGTCGGGTGAAAATATAGTGTTTCGAACCGTCCAGTGCCGGGACAATGATAGCGCCGGTCTTGAAGGTATCAAATTGACTCCCGCGGCCGGAGATGTTCGCTTTGATTCTTCCGTAAATCCCTTTCTGATACTCGATCGTAGCCATGAGCCTGCCAGGATAATTCACGGTCTTCAGTAACGGAACGCGCCCCGTTATGGCTGAGGTATAGATACTGTCCCCGAACCATGGAGCCCAGCCTTTGGTTTCGTCGAATGTGCCGGCGGCCGGCGTCGGAGCGGGATCGCGCCATGCGTAACTGGTTTCGCAAACGGACCCTGGGGCGCGTCGTGGCCGACAAGGTATCGGCTTGAGCGTTTCCCGGGCATCCCGCAGGTCTGCGCGCCGTAGGGCGTCGCCGTCCAGTCGATACGGCACGTCGTCGATGAACAGCGTCGTTCGGCCGTCAATTTCAAGGACTTCGTTTACGCGAGTGTTTTCGGGGATATTGAACAGCAGTGCTTCGCTGTTTTCTCTGACGGTCGGATACATCGATGGCCCGATGGACAGTTCTTTTTCCGACACTTTCAATACAGGCCCATAGGGTTTGGCGGATAGGGGGTCGATCAAATAGTGTGCGGGCTTGGTGGTCGAGCCGATGTTGCGTACAGGGACATCGTCGAGTCCGCGAAAGGTCGCCAATTGATCGCTCTGTGTGAGGGGGCGCCAGCGGCCTGGATCATTGACCTGAGGCAAGCCTTCGATGAAGTTGTACGTGTTTGCTCTACCGAGTGCAGGCTTCAAGCTGTTGTAAGACTTTTTGGCTGCGAATTTAACGCCTGCATACAAACCTCTCAGAGTTCCGCGTGAGAGCCGTAGTGCCAGCGTCGGAAGGCCATAGAAAGGAATTGCGTTTTGTACGGATGAAATAAGCAGTTTTTCAGCCAGTGCGCCAAATCGCGGAAGTGCAGCGCGTACACCCGAGCGGACTGCAATGGAGGCCAGCTTCACTGAGCCCGATACGAATTTCCCCAAGGGAAGCGCGAACGAGGCCGCATCCACAATCAAACCAAAAATGGCCCATACCCTTTTTTTCGGGTCGCCTGAAAGCAGGTCTTCTATGCCTCCCCAAAACGGTATGAACCCTTTGACGGAGACCAGCCAATGAGGGCGCGCGGCGATACGCTCAATCTCGGTTTCGCCCTTGGCCGAAGCATGAAGCAGTTTTTCGTCATAGTAAAAAAAGTGGTCGGCAATGTAGTTTGAAAGTTCCGTTGCTCGGGAACTCGTTACGCTTGGGCGCGCCGATTGCTCATTCTCGATGCCAATGGAAGGGGCGGTAAATGTTTTACCAAACTGATCAATGATTGCCTCGCACCTTGCATTTTCTTTCGGAAAACTACCGGTTTCATGAGCTGACCAGTCAATCGGAACTCTTTGTTCACGTCGCACCGCTATGACTTCAGCATTCCCGAGGACCCCTTGGATTTGCTGGCTATTTACTGTTCCGTTGAGCATGGCAAATGAAAAATCCACACGCCGTCGAATAATTCCTGCACGTGGTAAACATTCGTAATAGGCAACCCGGTTCTTGTAAGAGATTTGCAAAATAAAGCCCATTCGAAGCCGAAGCGGTAGCGTGATGGCGGGTGTCTCGTCTTGTAGCTCTATCTCGTTGGTGGATTTTCTCAAGGTGTAGATCTTTACCTCGCCCAACTCTATGGCTTGGCGTTCATCATGGGGGAGTGATGTCAGCAGACTTTTCAGCAGTGTTTGATACGCGCTTTTACTCAAATCGAGATAGCTTTTGAATTCCGCCTCAAATAACTGCGTCGCATCTGGCAGGGGTTTTCGCTTCAGTGCGTCAGGAAAACTGGGATCATTGGAGTTAATTGTACGATCTGTGTTGAGGCTGATTCGATACGCGCTTTTGCGTGTTCCATCCTGCTGGGTGATGTGCCAGCTTCTGTTCAGCCTCCCTGACATGTAGACGTCTTGAAAGGTGTAGATTTTGTCCCGTAGCGGTGGTGTTCGTAAAAACCCACCTGCTTCACTGGATTCGAAGTCTTCAATTAACTTTCGCCCGTCAGAGATGAACGGAAAGTGGGTTCGGTTGCCAAAGACTTCTCTGAATCCTACAGGCGTCCAGCGTAAAGAGTCCCTGAAATACGTCCTCATCTCCCTCTCGGCGATAGAAGATCTTTTTGGGTAGTCGACGTCCAGTTGAATGATCGCTTTTCTCAAGGCGTCGGTGTGTTCGTCGAGTGACTTGATAGATTGAGTTTTTTCCTCAAGTGAGTAATCCGAGTCGATTCTCTCAGTAACAACACCATTGGTAATCGCCCATTCGAGAGTTGCAGGCATTCTGCACAGGGTGATGAGTTCCAGCTCTTGTGGACTGGCTTGCATAGACTGCCGAAGCGGAAAATCCACCAATTGCTGGAAGCTCATGCGCTGGATCAAGTCCGGCTCCATGGCTTCAGCGAGCGTGACTCCGTGAACGAAATTGACCCAGACGACGGAGCTTCTATAGGGCAGGCCGGGCGGGATGTCGCAGACTTGAAACTCTGTTGGAAATTCGGTTTGGAACAAGCGAGCGAGCAAGATGGCCTCAACCATTGAGGACGCTTGTTTGCTGTCGAATAGATGCTGCTCGAATTCCGCCCAGATGTTCTGGTAACTCTTTCCCCAGTTTGAGCGCTGTTGCCAAGGGTACCCGGAAATGTTTTCTGGCTTGTCGTTCCGTGATGTATTTGTCCAGAGCCGAATGGCTTTACTGATCAATTTGATTCGTACCCCGGTAGAGGCATCCTCACCCGGTTTGCCGCCGTACCAGTTCAATCCTTCCAGCAATAAACTCCCTAGTCGCTGGGACTCCGCAGAGCGTAGAATTTTTTCGAGAAAAACCATAGGCGTCGCGCGAACTTGCTCGATGGTCGGGCGAGGGGAGGTGTTTTTTTCGAAGTGGCTAAAGAGTGAAGTTTGTGATTTGGGGAGGAATCGCTTAACGATGTCGATAATGTCCCGATCCGTCAGTTGAGCGATCAGGCTATCGAGGGTCATGCCATCTTTCGGTGAGGCCTTCTGGATGGTTGCCAGGAGCTTAAGGTCTTTTTTGTCTGGGGTGCGATTGATCGCTTCGATATCAACACCACTGTCCAGTTGCAGCGAGTAGCGGGCGCGCTTTTCTTCCAGGGTGTGAATCGTCGCACGATGTTCAGCGGCGTTTCCCGGATCCCAGGGGGAGATGCCGTAATGGTTGATCATTTGTACAAGCTTGAGGGTGCCTGGTTCTTTATCTTGGGCGCGGAGGAGGGAAGTAGATTGGAGAACTATGAAGGTTTCCAGGTCTTTTGATGAGAAATCGGGCTTTCTCAGAGCGGCGATAAGTGTGTCGTAGTCGGACAACACACCTTGGTACTCCATGGCCGCGGAGAATGGTAGATGTTGTTCTTCTGATAAGTCACTCGGTGATGTTGTAGGTGACGGCATGTTCATGGGTGTCTCTCTATTATTGGCTGGACTCCTGTAAGGCGATGTTCAAGTTGTAAGCGCTTACAGAAAGACGACCAGTTTTACGCCGGCAAAAAATAATAGTGAGGTACATATATATCGCTCCAGATTTTCGGCATGAGGCCCCGACGAGAGCGGTTCATAGGTCGATATCCAGAGTGACTGTATTGGTTTGCGTGCATTGGCTTTTTAGTGTTTGAGAATGCATCCACATGCCTCTCAGGAAGCACGGAGGGTGAAATGTCGACTCTGGCTTGCCTGTAGGGGCAACGCACCCTAGTCTTGGAGGAGCGATCACATTGGGATGATGATCTGGCAGTGCTAAAACAAGGGACCTCATGAATCAAACCCGGACTCTCGGAACGCCGCGGCTATTGGGCATTGTCTGGCCATTTATTGCCGTCGTGCTGTTTCAGGCCCTGTTGGGTGGCGTCAGCCTTTACGTTCTGTCGGCAGTGCGCGGCTATGTGGCCGGTGAAAGTTTGTGGTCGAAGGGGCAAAAAGACGCCATCTATTACCTCAACCTTTACGCGGACAGTCGCGACGAGGCGATTTTTCTCAAATACCAGAAAGCCATTGCTGTACCTCAGGGTGGCCACGAGCTGCGCCTGGCGCTGGACCACCAGCCACCTGATATCGAAGCCGCGCGAGTGGCGATCCTCAAGGGAGGCAATCACCCGGACGACGTTTCCAGTCTGATCTGGCTCTACCTCAACTTCCGACACTTCAGTTACCTTGAAAAAGCCATCGACCGCTGGACGGTGGGGGACGCGTACCTGCTACAGCTCGATGAGGTTGCGCAAGAGATGCATCGGCGCGTGGCCGACAGTCAGGTCACATCTGCCGATATCAAACGCTGGAGAGACCAGATACTCGCCATCAACGATGCCGTGACGCCAGCCGCCAAAGCGTTCAGCGACGCATTGGGCGAGGGCTCTCGCTTGATTCTCCGGTTATTGCTGGTGACCAACCTCGCCACGGCGCTGGGCCTGATTGCCCTTGCGTTGCTGCGTACGCACAAGTTGCTCAAGCAGCGCCATGAGTTCGCCGAGGCGCTGCAACTGGAGAAAGACCGGGCTCAGATCACCTTGCAATCGATCGGCGACGGGGTGATCACCACGGATGTCGAAGGCGCTATCGCCTACATGAACCCCGCCGCCGAGGCCCTGACCCACTGGAAAGCCGAACAGGCGACGGGTTTGCCTCTGGCGGCGCTGTTCAACTTGCTGGACGAAAACGCCCAGGCTGACGGGTTCACCCTGATCGAACATATTCTGAGTGGTCAACTCAGTGGGGGCAGCGAACATTCCAAACTGATTCAGCGGCTCGATGGCAGCACGGTGTCGGTGACGCTGGTCGGTTCGCCGATTCGCAATGCGGGCAAGGTCAGCGGCACCGTTCTGGTGTTGCACGACATGACGCAGGAGCGCCAATACATTGCCAATCTGTCCTGGCAGGCGACACATGACGCCTTGACCGGGCTCGCCAACCGGCGTGAGTTCGAGTTCCGACTGGAGCAGGCACTGCACAACCTGACACGGCATTCCGGGCGCCATGCCCTGATGTTTCTCGATCTGGATCAATTCAAACTGGTCAACGACACCTGCGGCCACGCGGCGGGCGATGAGCTTCTGCGGCATATTTGTGCCTTGTTGCAATCCGGTTTGCGTGAAGGAGACACCCTGGCTCGGCTGGGGGGCGATGAGTTCGGTATCTTGCTGGAAAACTGCGCACCGGAAGCGGCCGAGAAGATTGCCGAAAGTTTGCGTCAGACCGTACAGAACCTGCATTTTGTCTGGAAGGGGCGACCCTTTGTCACCACGGTGAGTATCGGGCTGGTGCATGTCGCGCAACCGCCTACAACCCTGGAGGCTTCCTTGCGCGCCGCGGATATGGCGTGTTACATGGCCAAGGAAAAAGGGCGCAATCGGGTTCAGGTCTATCACGCCGATGACTCGGAACTGTCACTGCGTTTTGGCGAGATGGCGTGGGTGCAGCGCCTGCACATGGCGCTGGAAGAGAACCGGTTTTGCCTGTACTCCCAGGAAATCGCGCCGTTGGGGCATACCGAGCGCGGTGGCGGGCATATCGAGATTCTGTTGCGCCTGCATGATGAAGCCGGTCGTATGATCCTGCCGGACAGTTTTATTCCGGCGGCGGAGCGTTATGGACTGATGACCGCACTCGATCGCTGGGTGGTGGAGAATGTTTTCAAGATCATTGCCCAATGCAAAGCCGAAGAGCGCAAGGGGCCGTACGCGATGTGTGCGATTAATCTGTCAGGCACAACTATCGGAGATGAGGCGTTTCTGGACTTCCTGCGTGAACAGTTTGTTAATTATTCAATTCCGCCTGAAATGATTTGTTTTGAAATCACTGAAACAAGTGCAATTTCCAATTTGGGCAGTGCAATTAGATTTATCAATGAACTCAAAGGTTTAGGCTGTCACTTCTCGTTAGATGACTTTTGTGCCGGAATGTCCTCGTTCGCTTACTTGAAACATTTGCCTGTAGACTTCCTGAAGATCGATGGGAGTTTCGTAAAGGATATGTTGGACGACCCGATTAACCGCGCCATGGTCGAAGTGATCAACCACATCGGCCATGTCATGGGTAAGCGCACGATTGCCGAGTTTGTAGAGTCACCCCAGATTGAACAGGCATTGCTGGAGATCGGGGTCGATTTCGCTCAAGGGTATGTGATTGAACGCCCGCATCTGTTTACCTGCGATAGTTTGCAAAGTCGTCCTGCCAGGCCCCAGCCTCTGTTGTTCAAGGCCCCGGGCACGTTCCGTTGAAATCTCTTGTTGATCCGAACAATCACAATCAAAAGGAGCCCGACAGTGATCGACACATTCAACCGAACCGGACCACTCATGGAAGCTGCAAGTTATCCCGCCTGGGCGCAACAGCTCATCAAGGATTGCAGCGAGAGTAAGCGCCGGGTTGTCGAACACGAGCTGTATCAACGCATGCGAGACAACAAGCTCAGTGCAAAAACCATGCGCCAGTACCTTATCGGTGGCTGGCCGGTGGTTGAACAGTTCGCGTTATACATGGCACAAAACCTGACCAAGACCCGCTTTGCCCGCCATCCAGGTGAAGACATGGCGCGTCGTTGGCTGATGCGCAATATTCGCGTCGAGCTGAACCACGCCGATTACTGGGTGCATTGGAGCAGGGCTCATGGTGTCAGCCTGGAGGATCTGCAAGCGCAACAAGTCGCTCCCGAACTTCATGCCCTGAGCCATTGGTGCTGGCACACCAGTTCAGCAGACTCGTTGATCGTCGCCATCGCGGCCACCAACTACGCCATCGAAGGCGCCACTGGGGAGTGGTCGGCGCTGGTGTGCTCCAGTGGCATCTACGCCGCAGCGTTCCCTGAAGAAGATCGCAAACGGGCCATGAAGTGGTTGAAGATGCACGCTCAGTACGACGACGCGCATCCATGGGAAGCGCTGGAAATCATCTGCACCCTGGCGGGCATGAACCCGAGCGCATCCCTGCAAGTGGAATTGCGCCAGGCCGTCTGCAAGAGCTACGACTACATGCATCTGTTTCTGGAGCGCTGCATGCAACTGGAGCATTCAGAAAAAGCTGCGGTGGTGCGTGAGCGCATGGCGTTGGCGGAAAGTTGATCTGACGGTTGTGCACAAAAAAGGGGAGCCGATTGGCTCCCCTTTTTTGAGTTTTCAAAGGCTTAACCCGCCATCGCCAAACGGTTACGTCCTTCGCGCTTGGCGACATACAACGCACTGTCGGCGCGTCGCAACAGGCTTTCGGCAGACTCACCTGGCAACAGGGTCGAGCATCCAAGGCTGACGGTCAGTTCAACGGCATTGCCATCCGCCTGATAGTCCTGGGACTGGGCCGCAATCCGCAGTCGCTCGCCGACCATGGCTGCTGCTTCCCGAGTGGTGTTGGACAACAGGATCAGGAACTCTTCGCCCCCAAACCGAAACACCATGTCGACATTGCGCAGCTGGTTTTTGATTGCGCCGGCGACTGTCTTGAGCACTTCATCGCCAGCATTGTGACCGTAGCTGTCGTTGACGTTTTTAAAATGATCGATGTCCAGCATCAGCAACGACAAAGGCATCAAGTGGCGCCGCGACATCTCGATTTCGCGCTCGAGGGTCTGGTCCATGGCAATGCGGTTGCCGGTATCGGTCAAGGGGTCGCGTAATGCACTTTGGGTCGCCGCCCGGTACAGCAAGGCGTTGCGTATCGGAAAGAGCAATGCGGACAGCAGTGACTCCAGGTTGCCCTGATCAAGTTCACTGAAACGTTGATTACGACGGAATACCAAGTCACCAAGGGGCTCGCCTTCATGGCTGAGGCTGTAACTGACCGAGTGATGGCCGCGCTGGCCAAACTCCAGGCGCAGGTCACTGGCCTGATGCTCATATTTCAAGGCATCCAGCGGCACCAGGCGCTGAACTTCGCGAAAGAAAAGTCCGAGAATCCGTTGGGGCTCAAGACTGGTTTGCAGCTGCTGGCCCAGTTGCTGACGCAATTGCGCAAGGCTGACGGGCCGCTCCAGAAGGGGTGGCTGCTGACCAAGTCCCAGGCGTTGCAATTTCGCGCTATCGAAGTCAATTGCGTTGGTCTGGGGAGGTGATTTCATATGGCGTGAGCCCCTAAAGCAGTAAGACTGTCTTACAGGCTGGGTGAGAGCGGCTTTGGGCTGCGCGTCGTACTGGTCCATCAGTCCCGTAGGACATTTGGCGCAAGTTTAGTCTGCTTTGCCGAAGATTAGTAACCTATCGACTCAGACATCCCCCCGACTGCTTTCACACTGCGTGTTTGAGCAACGTTAGAGCGAAAGTTGTGCCATTCGGTTCATTCAGATAAAAGGCTATCAAATTCAGCAGGTTGGACTTTGCAGGGAAGACGGCTGGCAAAGTGGGTGGCGGTTGTTTGACAGCTGAGGGAGTGTTTACGACGCGCTTTAAGTGCCGCGACGGGAAGTCGGCGCGGCACGTAAAAGCGACGTGTGGTGATTACTGCGCGTTAAAAGCCTGACCATTGATGCCGGTACTGTCCGGGCCCATCAAGTAGAGATAGACCGGCATGATCTCCTCCGGGGTCGGATTGTTCAGCGGATTTTCCCCCGGATAGGCCTGGGCTCGCATGCTGGTGCGCGTGGCGCCCGGGTTGATGCTGTTGGAGCGAACGGGGGCCACGGTGTCTACTTCGTCCGCCAGGGTTTGCATCAAGCCTTCGGTGGCAAACTTGGACACGCCATAAGCGCCCCAATAGGCGCGCCCCTTACGGCCGACGCTGCTGGAGGTGAACACCACCGAGGCGTCCTGCGACAGCTTGAGCAGTGGCAGCAGGGTGCTGGTGAGCATGAACATGGCATTGACGTTGACTTGCATGACCCGCATGAAGTTTTCGCCGGACAGCTGTTCGAGCGGCGTGCGCGGACCAATGATCGACGCGTTGTGCAGCAACCCGTCGAGATGGCCGAATTCGGTCTCGATCATCGCCGCCAGTTCATCGTACTGGTGGGGCAGGGCGGTTTCCAGGTTGAACGGGATCACCGCTGGCTGTGGGTGCCCGGCCGCTTCGATTTCGTCATAAACCTGCGTCAGATTCGCTTCGGTCTTGCCCAGCAACAGTACGGTGGCACCATGGGCTGCGTAGGTTTTCGCAGCGGCCGCGCCGATGCCACGGCCTGCACCGGTAATCAGAATGACCCGGTCCTTGAGCAATTCGGGGCGGGCGGAATAATCAAACATAAGAAACCTCTACGAGAGTTAGATCGTTCCCACGCTCCGCGTGGGAATGCAGCCAGTGACGCTCTGCGTCGCCGCTCAGCAGCCACACAGCGCGCTATCGAGCACCTTGCGCAACTCCAGCGGATGATCGACCACTACATCCGCACCCCAATGCCGCGGGTTATCGTCCGGATGAATGTAGCCATAGGTCACGGCGGCCGTCTTGGTGCCGGCGTCGCGCCCCGACTCGATATCACGCAGGTCATCGCCGACAAACAACACGCTGGCCGGGTCCAGATCGAGCATCTTGCACGCGAGAATCAGCGGCTCCGGGTCGGGCTTGCTGTTCTTCACATGATCCGGGCAGATCAGCAGCGCGGAACGCTCGGCCAGCCCCAGCTGTTGCATGATCGGCTCGGCGAAACGCAGCGGCTTGTTAGTGACCACGCCCCAGATCAGGTTGCTCTTCTCGATGTCGGCCAGTAATTCGCCCATTCCGTCGAAGAGCTTGCTGTGAACCGCACAGCCGGCGAGATAGCGCTCCAGGAATTCCAGTCGCAGCTCTTCAAAGCCAGGCGATTCCGGGTCCATCGAAAAGGTCACGGCGACCATCGCCTTGGCGCCACCGGATATCTCGTCACGAATGTGCTTGTCATTCATGGGGGGCAAGCCACGGTCGGCGCGCATTGCCTGGCAGATGGCAATAAAGTCCGGCGCGGTGTCGAGCAGCGTGCCGTCCATGTCAAAAAGGACTGCTCTGATACGCATCGGCTTACTCCTCGCGCAGGGTCTGGATCATGTAGTTGACGTCCACGTCGGCCGCCAGTTTGTAGTGTTTGGTCAGCGGGTTGTAGGTCAGGCCGATGATGTCTTTGACGGTCAGGCCGGCCATGCGACTCCAGGCGCCGAGCTCGGAAGGGCGGATGAACTTCTTGAAATCATGGGTGCCGCGCGGCAGCAGTTTCATGATGTATTCCGCGCCGACGATAGCGAACATATACGCCTTCGGGTTGCGGTTGATGGTGGAGAAGAACACTTGGCCGCCGGGCTTGACCATGCGGAAGCAGGCGCGGATGACCGAAGAAGGATCGGGCACGTGCTCGAGCATTTCCAGGCACGTGACGACGTCGAACTGCTCGGGCATTTCTTCGGCGAGGCCTTCGGCGGTGATCTGGCGGTATTCGACATTCACGCCCGATTCCAGCTGATGCAGCTGGGCGACCGCGAGCGGTGCTTCGCCCATGTCGATGCCCATGACGGTGGCACCGCGCTGGGCCATGGCCTCGCTCAGGATGCCGCCGCCGCAACCGACGTCCAGAACCTTCTTGCCGGCCAGGTTGACCCGCTCGTCAATCCAGTTGACCCGCAGCGGGTTGATGTCGTGAAGCGGCTTGAACTCGCTTTCACGGTCCCACCAGCGATGGGCCAGGGCTTCGAATTTGGCGATTTCGGCGTAGTCGACGTTGCTCATGATTCAGTCCTCTAAAACTTGAAAAATCCTGTTGCCCCGGTTTTCGGTCCGGGGATCTTACGATTCGGTACGGCCACTGATGCGCTGGCCCCAGGCTTTGGCGGTGGCACAAAGCTGTTCTTCATCCAGGCGGGTCAGGCGTCGGTCATCGAGCAGTTGCTTGCCAGCGACCCACAGGTGTTTCACGCAATCGCGGCCGGTGGCGTAGATCAGTTGCGAAACCGGGTCGTAGACCGGTTGTTGCGCCAGGCCTGACAGGTCGAAGGCAACGATATCTGCCGCTTTGCCGACTTCCAGTGAACCGGTTTCAGACTCGATGCCCAGCGCGCGAGCGCCATTGAGCGTGGCCATGCGCAAGGCACGATGAGCATCCAGCGCAGTGGCGGAGCCGGCAACGGCCTTGGCCAGCAAGGCAGCGGTGCGGGTTTCGCCCAGCAGGTCGAGATCGTTGTTGCTGGCGGCGCCATCGGTGCCCACGGCCACATTGACGCCCGCCTGCCACAACCGCTCGACCGGGCAAAAACCACTGGCCAGCTTGAGGTTGGACTCCGGGCAATGAATCACACTGGTGTTGCTTTCTACCAGCATCACCAGGTCTTCATCGCTGATCTGGGTCATGTGAACGGCCTGGAAGCGTGGCCCGAGCAAACCCAGGCGCCCGAGTCGGGCCAAAGGACGTTCACCACGCTGCTCGAGGGACTGCTGCACTTCGAAAGCCGTCTCATGGACATGCATGTGGATCGAGGCGTCCAGCTCTTCGGCAATCACCCGGATTTTTTCCAGGTTTTCATCGCCCACGGTGTAGGGGGCATGGGGGCCAAAAGTGACTTTGATGCGTTCGTGATGCTTGAGATCGCCAAACAACTCCACGCCCTGACGAATGGCTTCGTCCGCCGTGCTGGCGCCCGGGATCGGGAAATCGAGGATCGGAATGGCGATTTGGGCGCGAATACCGCTGTTGTGCACGCGCTCGCTGGCAACCTTCGGGAAGAAATACATGTCAGAGAAGCAGGTGATGCCACCTTTGATCTGTTCGGCGATGGCCAGGTCCGTGCCGTCACGTACAAACGCTTCATCGACCCATTTGGCTTCTGCCGGCCAGATGTGGTTCTCCAGCCAGGTCATCAGCGGCAGATCATCGGCCAGGCCACGAAACAGCGTCATGGCGGCGTGGCCGTGGGCATTGATCAGGCCGGGGCTGAGTAGCACGTCTGGCAACTCGCGTACTTCAGTTGCGTTAAGCTTCAGCGCAGCCGAGCGTGGGCCGATAAACACGATGCGTCCGTCACGGATGCCCAGGCCATGCTCTTTGAGGACAACGCCAGCGGGTTCGACGGGTACCAGCCAGGTCGGCAGCAATAACAGGTCGAGCGCAGCGGCTGTGTTCGGCATCGAAGATCGGTTCCAGTGCTTTTGTAAAGGATGGCGAAGTATACCCGAGCGTCTTCGCGGGGGGATCGCTATAATCGGCGGCTTTTGTGCTTGAGTGCGGGGTGTGGGATGCGCGATCGACTGTTGGCTGCGGAGAAAGTGAAGGCCATCGATTGGCGTGATGGCGCCCTGTACCTGCTGGATCAGCGTATTTTGCCCTTCGAAGAGACCTGGATTGCCTACACCAGCGCAGCCGGTGTGGCCGAGGCCATTCGTTCGATGGTGGTGCGCGGTGCGCCGGCGATCGGTATCAGTGCGGCCTATGCCATGGTGCTTTCCGCCCGCGCCCGAATTGCCGAGGGCGGTGACTGGCAGGCCTCGTGGGAAGAGGATTACGCGTTGCTGGCCGATTCCCGTCCAACGGCGGTGAATCTGTTCTGGGCCTTGAGTCGCATGCGTGACCGCCTGGATCGCCTCAAGGAAGATGCTGATCCGCTGGCGGCACTGGAGGCGGAGGCTATCGCCATTCACGAAAGTGATCGCGAAGCTAACCTGACCATGGCCCAACTGGGTGTGGACCTGATCCGCAAACATCAGGGCAATGCCCAGGCAATCCTGACCCATTGCAATACCGGCGCACTGGCCACCGGCGGCTTCGGCACTGCTCTGGGTGTCATTCGCGGCGCTTTTATTGAAGGCATGGTCGAGCGCGTTTACGCCGATGAAACCCGTCCGTGGCTGCAAGGTTCGCGTCTGACGGCGTGGGAGCTGGCCAACGAGGGGATTCCGGTGACCCTGAATGCCGATTCAGCCGCTGCGCACATCATGAAAACCAAAGGCGTGACCTGGGTGATCGTCGGCGCCGACCGGATCACCGCCAATGGCGATGTCGCGAACAAGATCGGCACCTATCAGTTGGCGGTTAACGCCATGCACCACGGTGTGCGCTTCATGGTGGTGGCGCCGAGCTCGACCATCGACATGAACCTGGCCAGTGGCGATGAAATTCCTATCGAGGAACGTGACGGTCGCGAGTTGCTGGAAGTCGGTGGCAAGCGGGTCGGGGCGGACGTCGATGCGTTCAATCCGGTGTTCGACGTCACCCCGGCGGACCTGATTGATGCGATCGTTACTGAAAAAGGCATCGTCGAGCGTCCGGATACCGCGAAGATGGCGCAGTTGATGTGCCGCAAGCGCCTGCATTGACGCTTTGTGTTGTCGGATAAATTGCTGTCGCGAGCAAGCTTTGCTCTCACAGGTTTCACGTTCCGGTAGGAGCAAGGCTTGCCCGCGATGAACGATTACTCGGTCTGCCCCCGCATTTCGCCTGCAAATCCGGACTTGGGATAGCTCTGAGCCTCTCTCGTCTCCTTCAAGCCTGTCATCGGTCAACTAACTATGCTCCATGCGCATCTGGGGGATAGGTGCGTGGCGGCTCTTGTGATAACATCCGGCGTTTTCCGAGGCTGCCCCACGGGGTTGTCTTTACTGCGCAAATCCAGGGTTCAACTTGTTGATTTGTCGTAAGTCGGTGTATGGCACTCAGCCTGCAGCGGCGAGCTTCGTTCGTCCCATATGGATGTGACGAAGTTTCACCAGAAAAAGGAATCGAGCTTCTCATGGGCGAACTGGCCAAAGAAATCCTCCCGGTCAATATCGAAGACGAGCTGAAGCAGTCCTACCTCGACTACGCAATGAGCGTAATTGTCGGGCGGGCCTTGCCGGATGCGCGCGATGGCTTGAAGCCCGTGCACCGGCGTGTGCTGTTCGCGATGAGCGAGCTGGGCAACGACTTCAACAAGCCGTACAAGAAATCTGCCCGTGTTGTCGGCGACGTTATCGGTAAGTATCACCCGCACGGTGATACCGCGGTATACGACACGATCGTCCGGATGGCGCAGCCATTCTCGCTGCGCTACCTGCTGGTAGACGGTCAAGGCAACTTCGGTTCGGTGGACGGCGACAATGCCGCGGCCATGCGATACACCGAAGTGCGCATGACCAAGCTGGCGCACGAGCTGCTGGCTGACCTGCACAAGGAAACCGTGGACTGGGTGCCGAACTACGACGGCACCGAAATGATCCCGGCGGTCATGCCGACCCGTATTCCCAACCTGCTCGTCAACGGCTCCAGCGGTATCGCCGTGGGCATGGCGACCAACATTCCGCCGCACAACCTTGGTGAAGTCATCGACGGTTGCCTGGCACTCATCGACAACCCCGAGTTGACCATCGATGAGCTGATGCAATACATCCCTGGTCCGGACTTCCCGACGGCCGCGATCATCAACGGTCGCGCCGGCATCATCGAAGCCTATCGCACCGGCCGTGGCCGCATTTATATGCGCGCCCGCTCGACGATCGAAGACATCGACAAGGTCGGTGGCCGCCAGCAGATCGTCATCACCGAACTCCCTTACCAGCTCAACAAGGCGCGTCTGATCGAGAAGATCGCCGAGCTGGTGAAAGAGAAAAAACTTGAAGGCATCACCGAACTGCGCGACGAGTCCGACAAGGACGGTATGCGCGTCGTGATCGAGTTGCGCCGTGGCGAAGTGCCTGAGGTGATCCTCAACAACCTCTACGCCCAGACTCAGTTACAAGCCGTATTCGGTATCAACATTGTTGCGCTGATCGACGGCCGTCCGCGGATCCTGAACCTCAAGGACCTGCTGGAAGCCTTCGTTCGTCACCGTCGCGAAGTCGTTACCCGCCGTACCGTGTTCGAACTGCGTAAAGCCCGCGAACGTGGTCACATTCTGGAAGGTCAAGCGGTTGCCCTGTCGAACATCGACCCGGTCATCGCCCTGATCAAGGCCTCGCCAACGCCGTCGGAAGCCAAGGAAGCGCTGATCAGCACTGCCTGGGAATCCTCCGCCGTAGTGGCGATGGTCGAGCGAGCCGGTGCCGACTCTTGCCGTCCAGAGACCCTGGACCCGCAATACGGTCTGCGCGAAGGCAAGTACTTCCTGTCGCCAGAGCAGGCGCAAGCCATTCTGGAACTGCGTCTGCACCGCCTGACCGGTCTGGAACACGAAAAGCTGCTGGCCGAGTATCAAGAGATCCTCAACCAGATCGGCGAGCTGATCCGCATCCTCAGCAGCGCCACGCGCCTGATGGAAGTGATCCGCGAAGAGCTGGAAGTGATTCGCGCCGAATACGGCGATGTGCGCCGCACCGAGATTCTCGATGCCCGTCTCGACCTGACCCTGGGTGACATGATCCCGGAAGAAGAGCGCGTCGTGACCATTTCCCACGGTGGCTATGCCAAGACCCAGCCTTTGGCTGCGTACCAGGCTCAGCGTCGTGGCGGTAAAGGCAAGTCGGCGACTGGCGTCAAGGATGAGGACTACATCGCTCACCTGCTGGTCGCCAACAGCCACACCACGCTGCTGCTGTTCTCCAGCAAGGGCAAGGTGTACTGGCTGAAAACCTATGAAATTCCGGAAGCGTCCCGCGCTGCCCGTGGTCGTCCGCTGGTCAACCTGCTGCCGCTGGACAGTGATGAATACATCACCACCATGCTGCCGGTCGAGGAGTACACAGAAGGTCATTTCATCTTCATGGCCACTGCCAAAGGCACCGTGAAGAAGACCCCGCTGGAATCCTTCAGCCGTCAACGCAGCGTAGGTCTGATCGCGCTGGAGCTGGACGAAGGTGACGTGCTGATCTCTGCCGCGATTACCGATGGCGAGCGCGAAGTCATGCTGTTCTCCGACGGTGGCAAGGTCACTCGCTTCAAGGAAACCGACGTTCGCGCCATGGGCCGTACCGCTCGCGGTGTTCGCGGCATGCGCCTGCCGGAAGGTCAGAAGCTGATTTCCATGCTGATCCCGGAAGAAGGCAGCCAGATCCTCACCGCTTCGGCGCGTGGTTTCGGCAAGCGTACGGCGATCACCGAGTTCCCTGAGTACAAGCGTGGCGGCCAGGGCGTTATCGCCATGGTCAGCAACGACCGTAACGGTCGTCTGGTCGGTGCAGTCCAGGTGCTCGACGGCGAGGAAATCATGTTGATTTCCGACCAGGGTACTTTGGTTCGTACCCGTGTCGACGAAGTCTCCAGCCTGGGTCGAAACACCCAGGGCGTGACCCTCATCAAGCTGGCCAGCGATGAAACGCTGGTCGGTCTGGAGCGGGTTCAGGAGCCGTCGGAAGTCGAAGGTGAAGAACTGGAAGGTGAAGAGGGTGTTGAGCTGGAAGGAACCGTAATCGGTGCCGAACCGGACGATGCTGTCGACAACCTGCAGGCGGACGCCGCAGACGAAGAAGAGCCGCAAGACTAACCAAAATCGTAGCAGGGCAGAGTGTTTGCTCTGTCCGCTACCGTGATTGCATAGCGAGAGTGGATGTGAGCAAACGAGCCTATAACTTCTGCGCAGGTCCTGCTGCGCTTCCTGAAGCTGTCCTGTTGCGTGCCCAGTCCGAGTTGCTCGACTGGCATGGTAAAGGTCTGTCGGTCATGGAGATGAGCCATCGCAGCGATGAGTTCGTGTCCATTGCCACCAAGGCCGAGCAGGATCTGCGTGATCTGCTGAATATCCCCTCGAACTATAAAGTGCTGTTTCTGCAAGGTGGCGCCAGCCAGCAATTTGCTCAGATTCCTCTGAACCTGTTGCCGGAAAACGGCTCTGCCGACTATATCGACACCGGTATCTGGTCGCAGAAAGCTATCGAAGAGGCTTCGCGCTACGGCCACGTCAACGTTGCCGCTACCGCCAAGCCTTACGACTATTTCGCCATTCCTGGCCAGAACGAATGGAAGCTGTCGAAAGACGCGGCCTACGTTCACTACGCACCAAACGAAACCATCGGTGGCCTGGAATTCCAGTGGATCCCGGAAACCGGCGACGTTCCGCTGGTCGCCGACATGTCTTCGGACATTCTTTCGCGTCCGGTCGATGTTTCGCGTTTCGGCATGATCTACGCTGGCGCCCAGAAAAACATCGGTCCGAGCGGTATCGTGGTGAACATCGTTCGCGAGGACCTGTTGGGTCACGCCCGTTCCATTTGCCCGACCATGCTCAACTACAAGGTCGCCGCCGATAACGGCTCGATGTACAACACGCCTCCAACCCTGGCCTGGTACTTGTCTGGTCTGGTGTTCGAGTGGCTCAAGGAGCAAGGTGGCGTTGAAGCCATCGGCAAGCTCAACGAAGTGAAGCAGCGCACGCTGTACAACTTCATCGATGCCAGCGGCTTGTACAGCAACCCGATCAACACGCCTGACCGCTCGTGGATGAACGTGCCGTTCCGTTTGGCGGACGACCGTCTCGACAAGCCGTTCCTGGCCGGTGCCGACGAGCGTGGCTTGTTGAACCTCAAGGGCCACCGTTCCGTGGGTGGCATGCGCGCCTCCATCTATAACGCCGTCGATATCGTTGCGGTCAACGCATTGGTTTCGTACATGGCAGAGTTCGAGAAGGAACACGGCTGATGTCTGAGCAAGAACTCAAGGCACTGCGCCTGCGCATTGATGCCCTGGACGAAAAAGTCCTTGAGCTGATCAGTGAGCGCGCACGTTGCGCCCAGGAAGTTGCGCGAGTAAAGATGGCCTCGCTGGCCGAAGGCGAAGTGCCGGTGTTCTATCGTCCTGAGCGTGAAGCCCAGGTGCTCAAGCGCGTAATGGAGCGCAATCAGGGGCCGTTGGGCAACGAAGAGATGGCGCGGTTGTTCCGTGAAATCATGTCCTCGTGCCTGGCGCTCGAGCAGCCGCTGAAAGTGGCTTACCTCGGCCCTGAAGGCACGTTCACTCAAGCGGCGGCCATGAAGCACTTCGGCCACGCCGTGATCAGCAAGCCAATGGCGGCGATCGACGAAGTGTTCCGCGAAGTGGCGGCCGGTGCGGTGAATTTTGGCGTGGTGCCGGTGGAAAACTCCACGGAAGGTGCGGTCAACCACACCCTCGATAGTTTTCTGGAACACGACATGGTCATCTGTGGCGAAGTCGAGTTGCGGATTCACCACCACCTGTTGGTCGGTGAAAACACCAAGACTGACAGCATCAGCCGCATCTACTCCCATGCCCAGTCCCTGGCCCAGTGCCGCAAGTGGCTGGACGCGCACTACCCGAATGTCGAGCGCGTGGCGGTGTCCAGCAACGCCGAAGCGGCCAAGCGAGTAAAAGGTGAGTGGAACTCGGCGGCGATTGCCGGCGACATGGCTGCCGGCCTGTACGGGCTGACCCGCCTGGCCGAGAAAATCGAGGATCGCCCGGATAACTCCACGCGATTCCTGATGATCGGTAGCCAGGAAGTGCCGCCGACCGGCGACGACAAGACTTCGATCATCGTCTCCATGAGCAACAAGCCCGGTGCGCTTCACGAGTTGCTGGTGCCGTTCCACGACAACGGAATCGACCTGACGCGAATCGAAACGCGTCCATCGCGCAGCGGTAAATGGACCTACGTGTTCTTCATCGACTTCGTCGGCCACCACCGTGATCCATTGGTCAAAGGTGTGCTGGAAAAGATCAGTCAGGAAGCAGTGGCACTCAAAGTGCTGGGTTCCTACCCGAAAGCAGTTCTCTAAGGGGTAGCAAATGAGTGGTGACTTCCTCGCTCTGGCACAGCCGGGCGTGCAACAACTTTCGCCTTACGTTCCGGGCAAGCCTGTGGATGAGCTGGCACGCGAGCTGGACCTTGATCCGGCGAGCATCGTCAAGCTGGCCAGCAACGAAAACCCGTTGGGCGCTAGCCCCAAGGCGCTGGCCGCGATTCGTGATGCGCTGGCCGAGCTGACCCGCTATCCGGACGGCAACGGCTTTGCACTCAAGTCTCTGTTGGCCGAGCAGTGTCGCGTCGAACTGAGCCAGGTGACATTGGGCAATGGCTCCAATGACATTCTTGAGTTGGTCGCGCGTGCCTATCTGGCGCCGGGCCTCAATGCCGTGTTCAGCGAGCATGCGTTCGCGGTTTATCCGATCGCGACTCAGGCTGTCGGCGCGCAGGCCAAGGTGGTTCCGGCCAAGGATTGGGGGCATGACCTGCCTGCAATGCTGGCGGCCATCGATGCCAATACTCGTGTGGTGTTCATCGCCAACCCGAACAACCCGACCGGGACCTGGTTTGATACCGAGGCGCTGGACGAATTCCTGCAAGACGTGCCGGAGCACGTGCTGGTGGTGCTGGATGAGGCTTACATCGAGTACGCCGAAGGCAGTGATCTGCCGGATGGCCTGGATTTCCTCGCGGCTTACCCGAACCTGCTGGTTTCGCGCACGTTCTCCAAGGCCTATGGCCTGGCATCGCTGCGCGTTGGTTATGGCTTGTCCACTGCCGTCGTCGCTGATGTGCTGAACCGTGTCCGCCAGCCGTTCAACGTCAACAGCCTGGCCCTGGCCGCGGCGTGTGCTGCGTTGCAGGATGTCGAGTACCTGGCTGAAAGCCGTCGCCTGAACGAATCCGGTATGCAGCAACTGCAAGCGGGTTTTCGTGAACTGGGGTTGAGCTGGATTCCATCCAAGGGCAACTTCATCTGTGTCGATCTGGGTCAAGTGGCCGCGCCGGTGTTCCAGGGTTTGCTGCGTGAAGGTGTGATCGTGCGTCCTGTGGCCAATTACGGTATGCCGAACCATCTGCGCATCACCATCGGTTTGCCGGCTGAAAACAGTCGCTTCCTTGAGGCGCTGACCAAGGTTCTGGCTCGTGGTTGATGTCACTGCACTGCAATCTGCTGCACCTATGATCGGTCGCCTGGTGGTGGTCGGTCTGGGATTGATCGGTGGTTCGTTCGCCAAGGGTTTGCGTGAAAGTGGCCTGTGCCGCGAAGTGGTGGGGGTCGATCTCGACCCGCAGTCGCGCAAACTGGCGGTCGAGTTGGGCGTGGTGGATCGCTGCGAAGAAGACCTGGCTGTTGCGTGCCAGGGCGCTGACGTGATTCAGCTGGCCGTGCCGATCCTTGCCATGGAAAAAATGCTGGCGCGCCTGGCTGCAATGGATCTGGGTGCTGCGATTCTGACTGACGTCGGTAGTGCCAAAGGCAATGTGGTGCGTGCGGCAACTGAAGCTTTTGGCGGCATACCGTCGCGTTTCGTGCCGGGGCATCCGATTGCCGGTTCCGAGCAGAGCGGGGTGGAAGCCTCCAATGCCGAGCTGTTCCGTCGTCATAAAGTGATTCTGACGCCGCTGGATCAAACCGATCCGGCCGCGCTGGCAGTGGTCGACCGTTTGTGGCGCGAATTGGGCGCCGATGTCGAACACATGCAGGTCGAACGCCACGATGAAGTGTTGGCGGCGACCAGCCATTTGCCACACCTGTTGGCGTTCGGCTTGGTCGATTCGTTGGCCAAGCGCAATGAAAACCTTGAGATCTTCCGTTACGCTGCCGGCGGTTTCCGCGATTTCACAAGAATCGCGGGGAGCGACCCGGTCATGTGGCACGACATCTTCCTCGCCAACCGCGAAGCTGTCCTGCGCACACTCGATACATTTCGCAGCGACCTCGACGCCTTGCGCGACGCGGTCGATGCAGGGGATGGGCACCAATTGTTGGGCGTGTTCACGCGCGCCCGGGTTGCCCGCGAGCATTTCAGTAAAATCCTGGCCCGCCGGGCCTATGTGGACGCTATGAATTCCAACGATCTGATTTTCCTGGCTCAACCTGGTGGCCGCTTGTCCGGTCGGATTCGCGTACCAGGTGACAAATCGATTTCCCACCGTTCGATCATGCTCGGCTCCCTGGCTGAAGGCGTCACCGAAGTCGAAGGCTTCCTTGAGGGCGAAGACGCTCTGGCGACCCTGCAGGCCTTCCGTGACATGGGTGTTGTGATCGAAGGTCCGCACCATGGTCGCGTGACCATTCACGGCGTTGGCCTGCATGGCCTGAAACCTGCGCCAGGCCCGATCTATCTGGGTAACTCCGGTACGTCGATGCGCCTGCTGTCGGGCCTGCTGGCTGCGCAGAACTTCGACAGCACCCTGACGGGCGATGCTTCGCTGTCCAAGCGCCCAATGAATCGTGTGGCCAACCCGCTGCGTGAAATGGGGGCGGTGATCGAGACCGCTGCTGAAGGTCGCCCGCCGATGATCATCCGTGGCGGCAATAAGCTCAAAGGCCTGACCTACACCATGCCGATGGCTAGCGCTCAGGTGAAATCCTGCCTGTTGCTGGCCGGTTTGTATGCCGACGGCAAGACCACTGTTACCGAACCGGCACCGACTCGTGACCACACCGAGCGCATGCTGCGCGGCTTTGGCTACCCGGTCACCGTCAATGGCGCGACCGCATCGGTTGAATCCGGTCACAAACTCACTGCAACCCACATTGAAGTGCCGGGCGATATCTCTTCCTCCGCATTCTTCCTCGTGGCGGCGTCGATCGCTGAAGGTTCGGAGCTGGTACTTGAGCACGTTGGAATCAATCCGACGCGTACTGGCGTTATCGATATTCTGCGTCTGATGGGCGCCGATATCACGCTGGAAAACCAGCGTGAAGTCGGCGGCGAGCCCGTTGCAGATTTGCGCGTTCGTGCAGCTAAACTGAAAGGTATCGAGATTCCCGAAGCGCTGGTTCCACTGGCTATCGACGAATTCCCGGTGCTGTTCGTGGCTGCAGCCTGTGCCGAAGGGCGCACGGTGCTGCGAGGCGCTGAAGAGCTGCGGGTCAAAGAGTCGGACCGGATTCAGGTCATGGCTGATGGCTTGCTGGCGCTGGGCGTCAAATGCGAACCGACCCCGGATGGCATCATCATCGACGGCGGCCAGATCGGCGGCGGTGTGGTGCATGGTCATGGTGACCACCGGATCGCCATGGCATTCAGCGTTGCATCGCTGCGCGCGACTGCGCCGATCCGCATTCATGACTGCGCCAACGTTGCGACGTCGTTCCCGAACTTCCTCGCGTTGTGCGCACAGGTCGGTATCCGGGTTGCTGAAGAGGCTCAGTCGTGATCAACAAGTCGCCAGTCATTACCATCGATGGTCCGAGCGGTTCCGGTAAAGGCACCATCGCCGGGATATTGGCAAAGCGTCTGGGCTGGAATCTGCTGGATTCGGGCGCGTTGTACCGATTGCTGGCGTTCGCCGCGCACAATCATGGTGTTGATCTGACCAATGAAGAGTTGCTGAAAGCACTCGCCGCTCATCTGGACGTGCAATTTATCGCTGCGACCGACGGTCAGTTGCAGCGAATCATTCTGGAAGGCGATGAAGTCAGTGATGTGATTCGCACTGAAAGTGTCGGCGCCGGCGCATCCCAGGTTGCGGCGCTGCCCGCTGTGCGCGAGGCGCTGCTGCAGCGCCAGCGTGCATTCCAGGAAATGCCGGGCCTGGTCGCTGACGGCCGCGACATGGGCACGGTGGTTTTTCCGGACGCGCCCTTGAAGATTTTCCTCACCGCCAGTGCCGAGGAGCGTGCGCGCCGTCGATACTTGCAGTTGAAGGGCAAAGTCGATGGTGTTAGTCTGTCGAGTCTGCTAGATGAGATACGTGTTCGCGATGAGCGTGACACCCAGCGAGCGGTAGCCCCGCTCAAACCGGCGGCTGACGCCATACAGCTGGATTCCACGGAATTATCCATCGATCAGGTGCTGGAACGCATCATGAGCGAGATCGCCATTCGCGATATCGCCGGGTGACCAAGAAGGCCGCAGGGGACCAGTCATAGTCCTGCGGTGGCTTCTTTTAAATGAAACTAACCCATACCGTCTGGGGTGTGGAGATGGGCGTAGTCTTCGCCCTCATCAACAGGAATTAAAATGAGCGAAAGCTTTGCGGAACTCTTTGAAGAAAGCCTAAAAACCCTGAACCTTCAGGCAGGCTCCATCATCACCGGTGTTATCGTTGATATCGATTACCAAGCTCGCTGGGTAACCGTTCACGCTGGCCTGAAGTCTGAAGCACTCATCCCGCTTGAGCAGTTCTACAACGACGCTGGCGAACTGAACATCAACGTCGGTGACGAAGTTCACGTTGCTCTGGACTCGGTTGAAGACGGCTTTGGTGAAACCAAGCTGTCCCGTGAAAAAGCCAAGCGCGCTGAATGCTGGATTGTTCTGGAAGCAGCCTTCGCAGCCGAAGAAGTGGTCAAGGGCGTTATCAACGGTAAGGTTAAAGGCGGCTTCACTGTCGACGTTAACGGCATCCGTGCGTTCCTGCCAGGTTCTCTGGTTGACGTCCGTCCTGTGCGCGATACTACGCACCTGGAAGGCAAAGAGCTGGAATTCAAGGTCATCAAACTCGACCAGAAACGCAACAACGTTGTCGTTTCCCGTCGCAGCGTCCTCGAAGCCGAGAACTCCGCCGAGCGTGAAGCTCTGCTGGAATCCCTGCAGGAAGGTCAGCAAGTCAAAGGTATCGTCAAAAACCTCACCGATTACGGCGCATTCGTCGATCTGGGTGGCGTGGATGGCCTGCTGCACATTACCGACATGGCTTGGAAGCGTATCAAGCATCCTTCCGAAATCGTCAACGTTGGCGACGAGATCGATGTCAAGGTTCTGAAGTACGATCGCGAACGCAATCGTGTTTCCCTGGGCCTCAAGCAACTGGGCGAAGATCCATGGGTTGCTATCAAAGCCCGTTACCCAGAAAGCACTCGCGTTACCGCTCGTGTAACCAACCTGACCGACTACGGCTGCTTCGCTGAGCTGGAAGAAGGCGTTGAAGGTCTGGTACACGTTTCCGAAATGGACTGGACCAACAAGAACATCCACCCTTCGAAAGTCGTACAAGTCGGCGACGAAGTGGAAGTTATGGTTCTTGACATCGACGAAGAGCGTCGTCGTATCTCCCTGGGCATCAAGCAGTGCAAATCTAACCCATGGGAAGATTTCTCTGGCCAGTTCAACAAGGGCGATAAAATCTCCGGCACCATCAAGTCGATCACCGATTTCGGTATCTTCATTGGTCTGGACGGCGGCATCGACGGTCTGGTTCACCTGTCCGACATCTCCTGGAACGAAGTGGGCGAAGAAGCCGTTCGCCGCTTCAAGAAGGGCGACGAGCTGGACACCGTTATCCTGTCGGTTGACCCAGAGCGCGAGCGTATCTCCCTGGGTATCAAGCAACTGGAAAGCGATCCGTTCTCCGAGTACGTTCAAGAGAACGACAAAGGCGCAATCGTTAAAGGCATCGTGAAGGAAGTTGACGCTAAAGGCGCCATCATCACTCTGGCCGACGATATCGAAGCGACTCTGAAAGCCTCCGAAATCAGCCGTGACCGCGTTGAAGACGCGCGTAACGTTCTGAAAGAAGGCGAAGAAGTAGAAGCCAAGATCATCAGCGTTGACCGTAAGAGCCGTGTAATCCAGCTGTCGATCAAGTCGAAAGACGTTGAAGACGAGAAAGAAGCAATCCAGAGCTTGAAAGACAAGCCTGCTGCTGACGTCGCTGCTGGTCCTACCACTCTGGGCGACCTGTTGCGTGCACAAATGGAAAAACAGAACTAAGTTCTGTCAGACCATAGAAAAAGGGCGACTTCGGTCGCCCTTTTTTATGCCTGCGATTTGGTGAGATTGTCGATGTAGTTGGGTTGCGGCAACGTGATTGCTTGTGAAACCAGTATCTCCTATAAGCGGTCTCTTACTTTGGTCGGATCAAACCGTTTGTTTGCAGCTAACCTTTAGCCTGAAGTGAACGACAGCCGGGCAGAGCGTCCGGCATAAGGAAGTGAATGAACAAGCTCATTGTCGCAATAGCAGTACTGACATTGGCGGGTTGTACTACTAATGCCAAGACTCACGTCGTGCGCGGGGTTAGTGGTATCGAGATTGATTGTTCCGGGATGGGATCCGGATGGGAGAAGTGTCGCAAGCGAGCGGACAAGGAGTGCAAAAAACAGGGGTACAAGGTCCTGGCTCGATCCGATGACGTCAAGGATGAAGATGAATTCCCCTTTGGTTTCAACCCGGCGGGATACTTCACGCGGACCATGCTGGTAATTTGCCGGTGAGGCTGTGTGTCTTGAGGTGACTTGAAATTGAGCGGCTCAATTTTGATGGCGATATGTCAAGTCCTGGACTGTTCAAATTCCTCCGGGCATGCTAAAACCTCTGAAGCGATTTTCCTAGCTGCTTGAAAAAGAAGGGAAAAATATGACGAAGTCGGAGTTGATCGAACGAATTGTCACCCATCAAGGGCTGCTCTCATCCAAGGATGTGGAGTTGGCCATCAAGACCATGCTTGAGCAAATGTCCCAATGTCTGGCCACTGGAGATCGTATCGAGATCCGTGGTTTTGGCAGCTTCTCCCTGCACTACCGCGCACCGCGCGTAGGTCGCAATCCAAAAACCGGTCAGTCCGTCAGCCTCGACGGCAAGTTCGTTCCACATTTCAAACCAGGCAAAGAGCTGCGTGATCGTGTGAACGAGGATGAGGAGGAGGGGCTTTGACGGCTGCCGTAATCCAAGGAGCCACTTATGCGTAATCTCAAGCGTGTATTGCTCGCCTTGTTTGTGTTGTTGCTCGTATTGGTGATTCTGGCGTTTGTTTTAGAGAATCAACAATCGGTTTCCCTGCTATTTCTTGGCTGGGCAGGGCCGCAA
The DNA here is from genome assembly GCF_056405815.1 of Pseudomonas sp. P1_F1_2. Lineage (NCBI taxonomy): Bacteria > Pseudomonadati > Pseudomonadota > Gammaproteobacteria > Pseudomonadales > Pseudomonadaceae > Pseudomonas > Pseudomonas sp. P1_F1_2. The sequence goes on from NZ_JBFUBK010000005.1 coordinate 66,570, forward strand.
CTACCAGTGTCGCTGGTGGTGGTTCTTGCGTTGCTGGTCGGCATGGTCATCGGTCCGCTGCTTGGCTGGTTTCTGGGGCGCGCGGCCCGTGCTTCACGCAAGCGGCTGGTCTGATTTCGTCAGTCGCATGACGCACGTCGATTTTGCGCCACAGCTTGTCTATATCCATTAGTAAAACCTTCATTAAGCTGTAAAATGCTGCGCTTATCCGATAGTGGCATATTCCCATGTCGGTTCAGGTTGACTCTGTCAGAAGCCTCGGCGAACTTGATGGCTTTTGCATTTATGGATTAGACAGCGCTCGGTTGGCGGCCCTGTCAGCACCTCAAGGGTATGGTTTCGCGTGAAAATTCTAGTTACCGGCGGCGCCGGGTTTATCGGCTCGGCAGTCATCCGTCACATTATTTCCAACACTACCGACTCCGTTGTTAACGTCGATAAGTTGACTTATGCCGGTAACCTTGAGTCGTTGGCCGAGGTCAGCCAGAACTCACGTTATGTGTTCGAACGCGTCGACATCTGCGATCGCGATCAGATCGACCGCATCCTGCGTGAACATCAACCAGATGCGATCATGCACCTGGCCGCAGAGTCTCACGTCGATCGCTCGATTTCCGGTCCGTCCGAATTCATCCAGACCAACATTATTGGTACGTACACATTGCTGGAAGCTGCACGCCATTATTGGGCGGCGCTGGGTGATGAGCGCAAAGCCGATTTTCGCTTCCATCACATCTCGACCGACGAGGTTTATGGCGACCTCGAAGGCCCGGAAGACCTCTTCACAGAGACCACTCCATATCAGCCAAGCTCACCTTACTCCGCTAGTAAGGCGAGCTCTGATCACTTGGTTCGTGCCTGGGCCCGCACCTATGGCCTGCCGACCCTGGTAACCAATTGTTCGAACAACTACGGCCCGTGCCATTTCCCCGAGAAACTGATCCCGCTGATCATACTCAATGCATTGGAAGGCAAGTCGCTGCCAGTCTATGGTAAAGGTGATCAGGTTCGTGATTGGCTCTACGTCGAAGACCACGCCCGTGCGCTATATAAAGTCGTAACTGAAGGTGTAATCGGCGAGACCTACAACATTGGTGGTCATAACGAAAAGCAAAACATCGAGGTCGTGCATACCCTTTGCGCGCTGCTGGATGAACTGCGGCCGGAATCCTCTTATCGCCCACACTCTAGCCTCATCAGCTATGTCCAGGATCGCCCAGGGCATGATCAGCGCTACGCGATCGATGCTGGAAAAATCCAGCGTGAACTGGGTTGGACGCCACAAGAGACGTTCGAAACCGGAATACGCAAAACTGTCGAGTGGTACCTGAATAATACTGAGTGGGTCGCACATGTGAAGAGCGGCAGTTATCAGCAGTGGATCAATCAGAACTATTCGGATCGTTCGAGCAAGGCATGAAAATCCTTCTGTTAGGAAAAAATGGTCAGGTAGGTTGGGAGTTGCAACGCTCCCTTGCGCCGCTGGGGGCGTTGATAGCCCTGGATCGTCATGTCGTTGATGATTTGTGTGGTGACTTGTCTGACCTCGACTCATTGCGAGCGACGATTCGCAAGGTCAAACCTGATTTCATTGTAAATGCCGCTGCTTATACCGCAGTTGATAAAGCGGAAGGCGAGATTGAACTGGCTTACCGCTTGAACGGCGAGGCTTGCCGGGTCATGGCTGAAGAAGCTGTATCCCAGGGTGCCTGGTTAATTCATTATTCATCCGACTATGTGTTTAACGGGCAAGGTACTAAACCTTGGGAGGAGTCGGACACTGTTGCGCCGCTGAATCATTACGGTGCGAGCAAGGCGGCTGGTGAACAGGCGATTATCGACTCAGGCTGCAAGTACCTGATCTTCCGGACTAGCTGGTGCTATAGCGCTCGGGGCAGCAACTTTGCCAAGACCATGTTGAAACTTGCCAGAGAGCGCGAAACTCTTAGCGTAATCGCAGACCAGATCGGGGCTCCGACGGGTGCCGAACTGATCGCCGATGTAACGGCTCAGGCAATTCGTTGCGTTTTGCTGCGCCCTGAGCTTGCAGGTGTGTATCACTTGGCGGCGAGCGGCGAAGTGTCATGGCACCGCTATGCCGAGTATGTGATCGAGTTCGCTCGGGCTAATGGCGAACAACTCGCTGTGACGGCAATTAACCCGATGAAAGCCAGCGACTATCCAACGTCTGCCCGCCGTCCTTTGAATTCACGTTTGAATACCCAGAAACTGCGCGACAATTTTTCTCTACACTTGCCGGATTGGCAGAGTGGTGTAACCCGAATGCTTAGGGAAGTTCTGAATAAATGATCAAGTCAAACCGCAAGGGCATCATTCTCGCTGGCGGCTCGGGCACGCGTTTGCACCCGGTCACCCTGGGCGTTTCTAAACAGCTACTGCCGATCTACGATAAACCGATGATTTTCTATCCGTTGTCGGTGCTGATGTTGGCTGGCATGCGTGAAATCCTGATCATTTCCACTCCTGACGACTTGCCGAATTTCCGCAAACTGCTGGGCGATGGCAGTTCATATGGCATTGAGTTGAGCTACGCCGAACAGCCGAGTCCGGACGGTCTGGCTCAAGCTTTTATCATTGGCGAGGAATTCATTGGTGATGATCCGTGCTGTTTGATCCTGGGTGATAACATTTTCTACGGCCAGTATTTTACCGAGAATTTGCGTTCGGCCAGTGCACAACAGTCTGGAGCGACGGTGTTTGGCTATCACGTTTCTGACCCAGAGCGTTTCGGGGTGGTCGAGTTCGATGCAAAGGGGAACGCGCTCAGTATCGAAGAAAAACCTCTTAAGCCGAAATCGAACTACGCGGTTACTGGTTTGTATTTTTACGACAACCAGGTCGTTGAAATTGCCAAGAACATTAAACCGTCAGATCGAGGCGAGTTAGAGATTACCGATATTAACCGAGCCTATCTCGAGCAAAAGACGCTTAACGTCGAGATGCTGGGGCGTGGGTTTGCCTGGCTTGACACCGGTACTCATGACTCTTTGCTTGAAGCGGGTCATTTCGTTCATACCATCGAACACCGTCAAGGGCTGAAGGTCGCTTGTCTGGAAGAGATCGCGTATGGCAACGGTTGGATAACCGCAGAGCAGGTCCAGATTCAGGCTGAGAGCCTGAAGAAGACAGGCTATGGACAATATCTGCAGAAGTTGTTGGATCACCCCTCTAGGTAAGAACTGAGTTACCGGCGATTTGCGCATTATCATGGCGCAAACGGTTAGGTTGTTCCCCTTGGGCAGTGGTGAATAGAGTTACCGGGTTGCCGGGTTTTAAACCATAGCAGCGCTGTAGAATGGCTCGCATAATCGAGCAGTGTATTCGACGCATTGGACACCATTCGGACTCAGTCTGGTGGCCTTTGCTCAATGATTGGACATGGCGTTCTGTGGATCGCTGGTGCCAGAGGCTCTGCCGCCTGAAACGGGCGGGTGGGAGCGAGGATTTTGCACTCGGAACGGTGCAGGAACGAATAGAAACATAACTGAGCCCACTTTCCTGGCACTCATTCACAGGAAAGGGGATTAAGGATTTAGAGCATGGAACTGATTCCCGTAATTTTGTCTGGCGGAGTGGGTAGCCGGTTGTGGCCTGTTTCCCGTGAAGCCCATCCCAAGCCTTTCATGGACTTGCCGGATGGCCAGAATCTGATTCAGAAGACCTTCCTGCGTGCTGCACGTCTGGAGGGCGTTGTCGAAGTGCTCACGGTCACCAACCGTGAATTGCTGTTCAAGACTGAAGATGAGTACGGCGCTGTCAATGCTGCCAAACATGCCCAGGGTTTCATTCTCGAACCTTTCGGGCGTAATACTGCAGCGGCTGTGGCAGCGGCGGCACTTCAGTTGGAAGCGACCCACGGTCCTGATGCTCATATGCTCGTACTGGCTGCCGATCATCTGATCCAGGATGAAAAGGCCTTCGCGGCGGCAGTGGCCAATGCGGTTGCGCTGGCTTCTGAGGGCTGGCTGGTTACTTTTGGCATTCAGCCGACTTATCCAGAAACCGGCTTTGGCTACATCGAAGCGCAAAAGGACGCCCCGCTCAAGGGTGGGTTGAAAGTGGCGCGTTTCGTTGAGAAGCCAAATCTGGAGACTGCTCAAGGTTATATCAGTGCCGGCAACTACTACTGGAACTCCGGTATGTTCTGCTTCCGTGTGGGCACCGTCCTGGAAGAGCTGCGTCAGCACGCACCGGACGTTGTTGAAGCAGTGGCCAACACCATTGAAGCGTCCCGCGTGACCTCGTCCAACAAATATCGCTGCCTGGCGCTGGACAGCGAGACCTTCGCCCAGGTACCGGATATTTCCATCGACTATGCATTGATGGAGCGTTCGAAAAAGGTTGCGACCATCCCGTGTGATATCGGTTGGAGCGATATTGGTTCGTGGAACGCTGTGAGCGAATTGACGAAACCCGACGAAAACGGTAACCGTTTTGAGGGCGAAGTGCTGTCCCATGGCTCGCGTAACAACTACGTGAACAGCGAGGGACGCCTGACCGCTCTGGTAGGGGTGGAAGATCTGCTGGTTATTGATACGCCTGATGCCGTTATGATCGCCCACAAAGATCATGCGCAAGACGTCAAGCATATCGTCAATCAGCTGAAAGCCTGTAGTCATACGGTTCATCTGCTGCACCGCACGGTGCATCGTCCGTGGGGTACCTACACGACTCTGGAAAACGGCGAGCGGTTCAAGATCAAGCGTATCGTCGTCAAGCCAAAGGCCTCCCTGTCTTTGCAGATGCATCACCACCGCAGCGAGCATTGGATCGTCGTCAGCGGGATGGCAGTGGTCGTAAACGATCAGCGGGAGTTGATGCTTAATACCAACGAGTCGACCTTTATCCGTGCCGGTCATCAGCATCGTTTAATGAACCCTGGGGTTATTGACCTCGTGCTCATTGAAGTGCAAAGCGGCGACTATCTGGGTGAGGACGATATCGTCCGTTTTGAAGATAACTACGGCCGCGTCGACAAGTAAGAGCGTGCTGGTAGATATAAAAGCCTGGTCGGTGAGTGCTCATTCGATCAGGCTTTTTATTTTCTGCCATTGATATAAACCACTTTAATGATGCACAAGGGCAGCACCCAGTGCGTCGTTTCAGTTACTTAGGCAAGAAACAAAATGCATACCCCTATTAAAACCCGGTGCTTCAAGGCTTATGACATTCGCGGCCAAGTGCCGTCCGACCTCAATGAAGATGTTGCTTATCGGATAGGCCGTGCGATGGTCGCCGAACTGCGAGGCAAAAGTATCGTGTTGGGTCGGGATATGCGGCTTGAGAGCCCTATGCTCGCTGACGCGATGACCCGCGGCCTGCAAGACGCCGGTGCAGATGTCATCGATATTGGCTTGTGCGGCACCGAAGAAGTTTATTTCGCCACCAGCGCGTTTAATGCTGATGGTGGTGTGATGATCACTGCCAGCCACAATCCCAAGGGTTACAACGGGATGAAGCTGGTCAAGTCGCAATCACGTCCAATCAGCGGTGATACTGGGCTCAATGCAATCCGTGATCGTGTGGAAAGCGGTGATCTCGGAGCACTGGCGGCCAATCCTGGCGCTATCCGTATTGAACTCGATAAGAGCCGCTATATCGAGCATTTGCTCAGCTACGTCGATATTGCCGAATTGAAACCGCTGAAAGTACTTGCCGATCCTGGTAACGGCTCCGCGGGTCCCGTCTTACAGGCATTGACCGGTAAACTGCCTTTCGAGTGGGTGATTATCAACGCCGAACCGGACGGCAACTTCCCCAACGGCGTACCTAACCCGTTGCTGCCTGAGAACCGTGACCTGACCCGGCAGGCGCTGTTGGAGCATGGCTGCGATGTGGGGTTGGCATGGGATGGCGATTTTGACCGCTGCTTCTTTTTCGATGAAACAGGCCGGTTTATCGAAGGGTATTACCTTGTAGGCCTGTTGGCCGAGATGCTGCTCAAGCAGCACCCAGGCAGCAAGATCATTCATGATCCACGACTGACTTGGAATACCATCGATCAGGTTGAACAAGCAGGTGGTGTGCCGGTTCTCTGCAAAACCGGCCATGCCTTCATCAAGGAGCGTATGCGCCTTGAGGATGCGATCTATGGCGGCGAAATGAGCGCGCATCATTATTTTCGTGACTTTGCCTATTGCGACAGCGGGATGATTCCATGGCTGCTGGTCACGGCTTTGATGTCCACCAGCGGGAAGACACTGGCTCAGTTGGTTGATGAGCGCATCGAGGCTTACCCGTGCACGGGTGAGATTAACTACCGGGTTGAAGATGTGCCGGCGATGTTGCAAAAGGTTCTGGAGCATTATCTGCCGCTGAATCCTGAACTCGATAAAACTGACGGTATCAGCCTTTCTTTTGCTGATTGGCGCTTCAACCTGCGTGGCTCCAACACCGAGCCCCTGTTGCGACTCAACGTTGAAGCGAAAGGCGATCAAGCGTTGATGTGGGCGCGTTTGAAAGAGATAGAAGCACTGATTGAAGGGGTTTAAAACCTTGCTCGCTCGATCCTGTAGCGCTTGCCGCCAAGGAGGATGCCGCCAAGCGTCACTCTCAGTCTGTGGCCTGGGCTGAGACTGCTCTATTTGTCTTTGGCAGTGCGAAGCAGAAAGGGGGGGAGCGCCATGCGGTGGGCCAGAGGACTGGCTCACCGCAAGTTCGCTTTAAGCGATCGTGTTGGTGTTGAAAATGCTCAGCGGTTCTAATATTTCAGGCGTCCTGAGCAACTTAGGGCTTGCTGACCATTTGTCTATAATGGTCGCAAAATGATCGGCTGCCGAAATGATTACATTTGCTCGAAGTACGACAGGTATCGCCTGTTCCAGCCTGCGTGCGTAGTTTTCAGCGGTAAAAGTTTCACTTGCCCACGCTTGAGCCTGTTTACCGATGGTGGTAGTTGCAGATCGATTGCTTTGGAGTGAGAGGAGAGTTTTTTTCAAATCCTCTATCTCGTTGTCAACCGATACTTTCAGCACATACTGGTCAGGTAATTCTTTATAAAAGCCGACGTCTGTAACGATGGTGGCTTTTCCATAAAGCATTGCTTCAATAGCCGAAGCTGAAGCAGCTTCGAGGCTGGGCCAGCGCAAACAGCTGATTACGTCGGCGTTCCTGATAGCTTCGGAAAGGGTTGCGTCATCGACTTCATTTGAAATGATCAATTCGACGCCGCTGACAGTTGCCAGTTCACGAAGCTTCCTTTCCATACTTGGAAGAATGGCTCCGACAAGTCGATAGCTGACGTTCTTACGCAGTAGCGAGTTGCTTGAAATCGCCTCAATGCAGCTCTCAATCCGTTTGTTCGAATTGATGTGTCCGATCGTCAAGACCTTTAGTTTGCCATTAGACGTGGGCTCATTTTCGATGCCAACTGCGCCAGGTGCGTCGTAGGCAAGTGGGACGACGAACAGCGGTCCAGGGCAGGCTGACAAGACACAATCACAACCCCAGTTGCTATGGGTTATCACTCCGGTGGCCATGGAGCTGATCCATTCGGTCAACGGTGCCAAATCTTGTGTTTCTCGGATAAATGTTGCGCTGTCGCTGGCGCTGAAATAATCGGCGGTGATTTTTTTTCCGTACCACTGGGTCAGTACATCGTTCGCTTCGTCGCGTCTTTGCTGTGCCCAACCACGGAACAAGTGACCGAGAAAGAAGTCATGCAGGCACACGATGCCCGGAACCCTGGCTAGCCAGGCGACGCCACCTTCATGAAACTCGTAGTTGTCCCCAATCTGGTAGATGCAGCAGTCAGCTCCCGAAATTTCCTGTGCGGTTTCTGCCTCATTCGTCCAGGGTAGAATGCTGCAGCCGAAGTCGTGGGTTTCTTTGGCCAAAAGGTGCGGGCTTTCTGTGCGAATCACCACGACCTGATGCTGATGGGCCAATAGTGCCCGAACGACGAGTCGTGTCATTCGGCCGATGGCAGAGGATTTGATAGCCGGTGTAAATATTACAAGTTTCATTTGAGAAGCGCCTCTATGGTTTCGGGCCAATTGATGCCCAGACCGTTCCACAGTGCCTGCGCGCCCTCGCCATATTGTTTTGTTCGAGTCTTGCTCTCAAAAGCGGCATTCATTGCTTCTGCCAGGCTCTCTGCAGTGGGCTCAGCTCTCCAGCCGGTTTCCCCGGGCGTTACCAGACCAAGGATTCCACCGCTGTCTGTGGTCGTGATCAAGGCCTTACGAGCCGTTGCTGCTTCCATGGCTACATACCCCAACGAGTCCTCGTCGAACGGAATGTAGGCGACGGCTAGCGCACGATTTACGTAATCGACATAAGTGGCTCGTGGCAGGAAGCGCAAGTCGAGCTTTACACGATCTTGCAGGCTGAACTTTTCGATGATGACGTTCAGCTGCTGTGTGTCGGCAGGGGACTCGGGAGGCCCGGCGATAATCAGCTTGACTCGCTTGTCAGCTTTGGCCAGAGCTTCCAAAAGCATGTATTGGCGTTTCATGCCGTTTACACGGCCGCCCGCAAAAATATAGTCATCGAACTGACCGCCGATAAATGATTCGGGATCGTTGACTGGTGGAAGCAATACCTGAGAGTCAAAACCGTTGTGCTTGAGTAAGCGCTTTCTCGTGACTTCGGAGTTGGTGTAAATATGCCGGCTCTCAGCAAAACTTTCGTTGTCAGCATTAATAATGGCTTTGCGAATATCCGCGCCAGTCTGATCTGCAGGCAGGTTGGTTTGGCCTACATCGTACAAATCATAAGCCTGGCGATACTGATGTAGCAGCCACAACGATTTTCTGTGATGTCGGACGAGGTAGGCCGGAAATTTCAGGGCAATCACATGGTCGGTATTGAAGATTTCCAGAGTGCGCGTCAGCAACATCTGCGAGGGGATCGTTGATGCGGGTTCCCATTGAAATGGAATTCGCATAACTTCCGCATCATGTCCGGCGATGATCAGATTCTTTTGCAGGTTGACAGCCAGTTCTTCTGCGCCGCCCCAAATGAACGGGGCCATGTTATTCACGATTAAAACTTTCATGCCAATAGGCGCTCCAGCACATGCGACCAGGATATTTTCAAATCAACCAATCGCTGTTTGGCGTTCTTGCCCATGGCTTCGGTTGTGCTTCTTTCCCGGTATAGCTTGTCCATGGCTATGGCTAGCGATTCGGGAGTCGGCTCCGCGATGTATCCGTTGTAGCCGTCCTGGACCAGTTCAAGCACGCCGCCCGAATCCGTGGTGGTAAGAATCGGTTTCTCGGCATGACTGGCTTCCAGGCTTGGATAACCATAGGAATCTTCATCTACCGGCAGGTAAGCAGCAGCCAGACACGTCGACAGGCATTCCACTTTTTCTTCTTCTGTGATCCAGCGGTCATCCAGGATTACGCGATCCGCGACATTGCAGTAGTTGATTTTTTGTCGCAGGGCAATGCCGTAATCGGGTCCTGAGCCGGTTCCCAGCAGCCGGATGCGTACCGGGGTGGTGGTGAAACTCAATGCTTCGATCAACAAGTGCTGACGTTTGTGGTGCTCCAGACGGCATATATAAGCGATTTCGTCGTTGTATCCGGCGCAGAAAAAACGCTCTGATTCGAATACGGGCGGATACAGCACTTCGCTGTCGACGTCGTTATAGGTCTTGAGTCGTGCAGATACAACTTTTGAGTTGGTGAAAATTGCCTTTGCTTCGCTCAACGCGCGAGTATCCGCGTCGAATAAAGCTTCGCGGATTGCACAGTGCTTCGCATTATCTGCAAAGTCACGATAGGGGGTGTCCCACAAGTCATAGAACACCCGAATGTGGTGAATGAACCACAGTATTTTGTGCGGATGCGGAATCAAGTGAGCCTGGGGTCTGAAGCAGATGACCCGGTCAGCGGCTTGAAGGTCTACCCAGCGCAACGCCATCATCTGCTGAAACAGTAGGTCTGGAACGTCAAGCTCGGGCAGATAAACAACTTCGACCTGATGTCCCGCCTCCGTCAAGGTTGACGCAAGCCAGTCGACGATGTTTCTGCCGCCCCCCCTGATGAAGGGAACAAACGTTGAGCAAAGTGCAATTTTCATCAGGCTGCCAACACCTCACGCAAGCTGGCTGCGATTCTGATGATGTCTTCCTGAGTCAGGTCCTGGTGGGTCGGCAGGTTGATGCCACGGCCCGACCACAGATCTGCCACTGGATAGACGTTGTCTTCCTTATACGGAGGCAGAACATGCATTGGGTAGAATACTGGCCGTGTTTCGATGCCCATCGCGTCGAGTTTCTGCATGACCGCGTCGCGCTTATGCTCATCTCCGTCCGCGAGGAAAATGTTGTACATCCAGTAAACCTGTTTCGCCCATGAAGCCTGGGTCGGCATGACAATCTTGTCTTTAAGATCTGCAAGCGCTTCGTTATACCAGCCAGCCAGGCGTTCGCGATCAGTCAGTGCCGTTGCGATGCCTTCCATCTGGGCCAGCCCAATTGCCGCCTGGATGTTGGTCATGCGGTAGTTGTAACCGACTACCGGGAACCAGTACCGGCGATTCGGATCCATGCCCTGGCCGCGGAACAACCGCAGCTTGGCCGCGAGTTCGTCATCATTGGTGGTGATCATGCCGCCTTCACCGGTGGTAATGATCTTGTTGCCAAAGAAGCTGAAGGTTGCACACGTGCCAAGACCGCCCACTTTGCTGCCGTGAACTTCAGCTCCGTGAGCTTCGGCCGCATCCTCGACAACCCACAAGTTATGTTTGCGAGCGATCTCGTTGACAACGTCCATCTGCGCGGGATGACCGTAGAGGTGCACCGGGATAATGCCCTTGGTCTTTGCCGTGATTTTGCTTTCAATGGTCTGTGGATCAATATTCATCGTGTCGGCACAGACATCCACCAACACCGGCGTTGCACCGCAATAGCGCACTGCGTTTGCCGTTGCGATGTAGGTCACGGTGGGAATGATGACCTCGTCGCCAGGCTGCAGGTCCAACACGACCAGTGCCAGGTGCAGGGCGGTTGTGCCGTTATTGGTCGCGATTGCGTGTTTAACGCCGCAAAATGCCGCAAAGCTTTCTTCGAAGGCGCCGATGTATTTGCCGTTGGAAGAAATCCAGTTTGTGTCCAGGCAATCGAGCACGTATTTGCGTTCGTTTCCAGCAAGCTTCGGTTGTGCAATGGAAATACGTTTCATGTTTCTTCCTTCAAATTTTGTGTATTGCTTTGGCCGGTACACCCACAACCGTGGTTGATGACCCGACATTCGAGATTATGACGCTGCCAGCACCGACCATGACCGACTCACCAATTTGAATCTCAGGGACGATTTTGCTGCCGATGCCGACGAAGCTTAGGTTGCCGACATTCACATTGCCCGCCAGCGCGCACTGTGGGGCGATGTGTACTGCCAGTCCAATGACACAGTCGTGATCGATTGTGGCACCAGTGTTCACGATGCAAAGGTCGGAAATCGTCGCCTCTGCGTTGATAACGGCCCCGGCCATGATGGCGATTCCGACGCCCAGTCTGGCTGAGGGCGATACCATTGCCACAGGACTGATTGCGTTGACCAACTGGTAGCCCATTTCAGTGGCTTTCTTCGCCAGTTTGTTGCGCAATGGATTTGATCCGATGGCGATGAACACACGCTCGTAACCTTCCTTAAGCAATGCTGGAAGATGGTCGTCGCTTTTCAGCACCGGAATGCCCAGGCACTTGTCCGGACTGTCCGGATTACCAACGCAGTAGGCGACCTTGTCGCCTTGCGCCAGTAGTAGCTCTATGCATACCTTGGCATGTCCGCCGGCACCTACAACAATGACTTCACTCTTCATGCATTCACACCCCCTGCTAGCTGTGAACTGGACGATGAAAACAGCAAGTTGACGGAGGTTGACTTACTCAGTTGTTCGACTGACCAGTTTTCAAGATCCCCCGTCTGATCGTTGATGACGCTGTATACCAGCCCCAGATCCGTGAAATGCCCGAGCCACGCTTCGAGGCTGAGCGCATTTCTTTTCAGGTGGGATAGGCCGAGTTCAACGATTAGAAACATTTGCGGATTGGATTTCAGTAACTTTTGCGCGCCTTTGATGATATCGATTTCTGCGCCTTCTGCATCGAGTTTCAGCAGTTTGACGGTCAGGTTCTCGGGTAAGAAATCATCCAGCGCAATGGTAGTGACATCCACTGAAGTCGAGGCGTAAAACGCCGGATTTTCCAGCTCATAAAGGGAATGGTGTCCGCTGGTCATCCCTAGGTGCAGCTTGCGAGTTTCAGCTTTGTCCGAGAGGGCAAGGCACGAGATTTCGCTGATAGCTGAAAAACCATTCAACCAAAGGTTTTTCTCAAGAAGTTTACAGGTCTGCTCAAAAGGCTCAAAGGCGATAATCTTGCCCTGTCCCGCCATGGCGCGGGCGGCGGCAATGGAGTGCAAACCGATATTGGCTCCGACATCAATGAACACGTCGCCAGGCTGTACGATTCGTTCAATCACCTGCCGGGTGCCCGGTTCCAGTTCACCTGCCTGGAGAAGGCTCGTCAGCAGTGCATAGTCTTTTGCCGCACAGAGCACATATCCAACTGTGGCTTTGACCAACACTTCATCCAGGCCGGAATCAATTGCGACACGGTTGGCGTCCACCAAACTGTACTTCTCAATCCGGTCCAGTTGTTGTTCGATATCCTCCGGCGATAGCTGGCTGGAAAAAATCTTCTGCGACAACCGTGTTTGTAAGCCTGTCGCGTTCGACAGGCGTTCAAGCTCCTGCACGATGTGCTGATGGTGCTGATGCTGTTCGGTGTTGAGCCTTGCGAGCTCTCCCATCATTTCCTGGCGGATATCCGCCGTGAAATAGTTGCGCAGACGGAAAAGCAGCGGGCGCGTAATTGGCTTTATTAACCGGAAGACTCCGCGAGCGATACTCCGGATCACTTGCTTGATGCGGTGGCGTAGTCTTGGTTTCGTGCCCGAAAAGGAGGTAAGAAGAGCGTCCTCGAGTGAAATGGCGCCGGAACTTACATTTGTTTTGGTGTGCAGCCGGCTAGACGCGATGGAAAAGGCCGTCTCGATATCCACACCATTACGCTTAATGCTGTTCATTGGCCTTGGCTCCAAAGTAGGCAGCGGTGACCGTCTCCGGGTCGCCATCCATCTTTATCTTCCCATGCTCCAGCCAGAGCACCCGATTACAGGTGTGCATGACCATCTCGCGGGAGTGGCTGGCAATGACCAGGATGTTGGTCGACTCCACCAGTTCGTTCATGCGTATTTCGGCTTTGTGCTTGAAGCCTTCGTCGCCGACGGATAGCCATTCATCCATCAGCAGGATTTCCGGTTTTATCGTGGTTGAGACGGCGAAAGCCAATCGCAGGTGCATACCTGAGGAATAGGTACGAATCGGCATGTCGACAAAGTCGCCAAGTTCCGAAAACTCGATGATTTCGTCGAGCTTCTCTGCAATTTGAGCCTTGGTCAGTCCAAGGATGCCGCCGCGCAGAAAAATATTTTCCCTGCCGGTGGCCTCCGGGTCTGTGCCCAGGGATATGTCGATTAGAGAGCCGATTTCACCGTTAATTCGAGCGGTGCCGGATGAGGGCTCATAAACGCTGCTGAGCAGGCGCAGCAGGGTACTTTTGCCTGCGCCGTTATGTCCAAGCAGGCCAACGCGGTCGCCGTCGCGCAAGGTGAACGTCAGATCTTCCAGCGCTCTGACGATAACGCGACCCTGTTGGTCTGCACCCAGTTGGCCACCTGTGGCTACCTGGATCAAACGTTTTTTCAGGGAGCGCCCATTAGCGTTGTAGATAGGGAAATCTACACAAACATTTTTGAATTCGATCAAGGACATTAGGAGTTCTTCTTAGAGCCAGTAAGCGATGCGGCGCTTGTAACGGCCATAGACCACGAGTGCAACCAGCCAGCCTGCAGCGGCCATGCCCAAGGAAAACCACCAGTTGGTGGCGCTAGGCAGTTGCCCGATCAGGGGGGAGCGAACCACCGAAATAATGTGATAGGCCGGATTTAGGTCCAGCAGGAACATCCCGGCACGTTGTGGCAGCAGGCTGGGCAGCCACATGATCGGCGTGAGATAGAACACTATCTGCAACAGGCTGCCAATAATCTGCGGTAAGTCACGATAGCGCGCACACAGAATGGCCAGCAGCAATGCAATCCAGGTGAGGTTCAGCACGGCGAGAGCGAACCCCGGAATACTGAGGAGCGCGATCCAGGTCAACGGTTTGCCAACGGCGAGCAACACCAGCGGGAAAATCACGATGTTATGACCCAGAATCAATATGTTTCGCCAGATCATGCGAAGAATGTGGACGAACAAAGGGATCGGAAGCTGTTTGATTATGCCCTCGGCGGCAATGAAGCCGGTGCAGCCTTCGCTGACGACCGTCGATATGAATCCCCAAAAAATCATGCCGATCGCCAGGAACGGCAGGAACTCGCCCATCGGGGAGTTGAAGATCTGCCCAAAGACCACGCCGATGGTGCCGATCATTACGCCCATGCTGATAGTCAGCCAAAATGGGCCTAATGCCGATCTCCTGTAGCGCTGACGAACATCTTGCCAGCCTAGCATCCCTATCAAAGCGTATCGTCCTGTCGCTGCGATTATGTCCGACAGGGCGATACTTACTGAACCGTTGCGCATTAAAAGCACCAGATTGTTGGTAAAAAAACACGCCATTTTAGGCTGGGGTGCAGGGAGTGTCACTCTTTCTAAATTTTTTCTTTCACGCGAAAAACGCTCAGTCTCAGATGCCAGCGTTTTACCTTCCAGGTGCTTGATTTTTTTATGGAAAGAAAACTCTGGTCGGTGGGGTAGCGGTGGGGTTTTCACGCATTTTGGATGTCAAGTCGGGCGCCTGCCACATGATGCTGGCACAATAGGCCGCTGGATGCGTGTCGGGTGCCGCTTGGGTCTCGTCGTGCAGAGCTGCATTCTGTATGATCTGCAAGATTTTGCGGCTCTTTCGGCATGAGCCGATTGAACGTATACACAATAAGAGCCTGCTTAGGCGCTCAAATGGAGTTTAGAGGATTCGCATGAAAGCTATCGTTACTGGCATTACTGGGCAAGACGGCGCCTATCTGGCGGAACTGCTGCTGGAAAAGGGTTACACGGTGTACGGCACCTACCGTCGGACCAGTTCTGTCAATTTCTGGCGTCTTGAGGAGCTCGGCGTAAGCCAGCACCCCAACCTGCATCTGGTTGAATATGATTTGACCGATCTCTCGGCCAGCATTCGCCTGCTGCAAACCACGGAAGCAACTGAGGTTTATAACCTTGCGGCCCAGAGTTTCGTAGGCGTGTCTTTCGATCAGCCTCTGACCACTGCTGAAATTACTGGTTTGGGTTGTGTGAATCTTCTTGAAGCAATCCGTATCGTCAACCCGAAAGCTCGCTTTTACCAGGCTTCGACTTCAGAGATGTTTGGCAAGGTTCAGGCGATCCCTCAGGTCGAGAGCACGCCGTTCTATCCGCGCAGCCCTTACGGTGTCGCCAAGCTGTATGCCCACTGGATGACCATCAACTACCGTGAGTCTTATGGCATCTTCGCCACCAGCGGGATCCTGTTCAACCACGAATCGCCACTGCGCGGTCGTGAATTCGTGACCCGCAAAATCACTGATTCGGTTGCCAAAATCAAACTGGGTCTGCTCGACAAGATGGAACTGGGCAACCTTGACGCCAAGCGCGACTGGGGTTTTGCCAAAGAGTACGTCGAAGGCATGTGGCGCATGCTGCAAGCTGACGAGCCAGACACCTTCGTATTGGCGACCAACCGTACCGAAACCGTGCGTGATTTCGTGACCATGGCGTTCAAAGCCGCCGGGATCGATCTTGCCTGGAGCGGTGTTGCGGAAGACGAGCAGGGTACTGATACGACCACTGGCAAAGTGCTTGTGACTATCAATCCGAAGTTCTACCGTCCTACCGAAGTCGAACTGTTGATTGGTGATCCGGCCAAAGCCAAGGCTGTATTGGGCTGGGAGCCAAAAACTACGTTGGAAGAGCTGTGCCGTATGATGGTTGAAGCCGACCTTCGTCGAAATGAGCAAGGATTTTCGTTCTGATGAGTATTGCCGGTAAACGAGCGCTGATTACAGGAATTCAAGGTTTCACCGGGCGGTACATGGCTGCCGAGCTTCAAGCTGGCGGCTATGAGGTGATAGGTCTCGGCTCTCAGCCTTCAACCGAACCTGGGTATTTTCAGGTCGATCTGGCTGATGGGCCTGCTCTGCGCAAGTTACTGGCAACTATTCAACCTGACGTGGTGATACATCTGGCGGCGCTGGCCTTCGTTGGGCATGGCGCCGCAGATACCTTTTATCGGGTCAATCTTATTGGCACCCGTCATTTGCTCGAGGCGATTGCCGCCTGTGGCAAAGTGCCGGACTGTGTTTTGCTTGCCAGCAGTGCCAATGTTTATGGCAATGCTTCTGCCGGGTTGTTGAGTGAAACCACACCGCCGGCACCTGCCAATGATTATGCAGTGAGCAAGTTAGCCATGGAGTACATGGCCAATCTTTGGCACGACCGATTGCCTATCGTAATGACTCGACCGTTTAATTACACCGGTGTCGGCCAGGCTGACAGCTTTCTGTTGCCTAAAATTGTTACGCATTTTCGCCAGCGTGCCGTCAAGATTCAGCTTGGCAATCTAGATGTCTCCCGGGATTTCAGTGATGTCAGGGCGGTAGTCAGGGCTTACCGGGGGCTGATCGAAGCCAGGCCTCTTGGTCAGACGGTGAATGTGAGTTCGGGCAAAAGCCATTCACTTCGCGAAGTGATCGCGATGTGCTCCGCCATTACCGGTCATCAGCTTGAAGTCGAGGTCAATCCTGCATTTGTCCGCGCCAACGAAGTAAAAATTCTGTGCGGTGACAACACTCGTCTTTGCGAGCTGGTCAAAGGCTGGAAAACACCCGATTTGGAAGAAACTCTGAGCTGGATGCTTTCGGCGGAATAAATGAAACTAGTTCTATCTGTTGAGCCTATCCGCTTTCCGCTGACTGGCATCGGTCGCTATACCTATGAACTTGCGCGAAGACTTCAGCAAAGTCCCGATATTACGGATCTGCAGTTTTTTGCGGGTCGAAGCTTTTTGCCTGAATTGCCAACGGCTGCCAACGAGTCCGGCAGTAGTTATGGTTTAAAGCGCGCAGTACAGAAAAACTTTCTTGCTGTGGAAGCCTATCGTCTGCTGATGCCAATGCTGCGTAAAGCAGCTCTGAAAGGACATGGCGATTTCCTGTATCACAGTCCCAATTACTATTTGCCGCCCTTTGCGGGGCGAAGCGTAGCGACGTTCCATGATCTTTCGCCCTTTACCTGGGCTCATTGTCATGCCCCGCAATTGGTTCGATACCTGCAAAAAGAATTGAAAGCGACGTTGGTCCGGGCTGATGCGCTGATTACAGATTCGGAGTTTACTCGCCAAGAACTGGCGAGCTATTTTTCTTGGCCGGTTGAGCGAATCTACACCGTACCGCTCGCAAGTTCTCCGGAGTTCTACCCAAGGCCTCCCGAAGAACTAAAGGCTACGTTGGCGCGCCATGGACTGGAGGCAAACAGTTACACCCTATTCGTCGGTACTATCGAACCACGCAAGAATATCGAAACGTTACTCACGGCCTATAGCCAGCTCCCTATGGCAGTTCGCACGCGTTGGCCGTTGATTCTCACCGGCTATCACGGCTGGCGTAACGATGTGATCCATCAAAAGCTCGAAAGCGCCAGGCGCGAAGGTTGGGCCCACTATTTGGGGTTTGTTCCGAGCGAAGATTTGCCTTTGCTTTTTGCTGGGGCGCGCCTGTTTGCCTTTCCATCGCTCTACGAAGGATTCGGCTTGCCGGTGCTCGAAGCCATGAGTTCCGGTGTCCCGGTGGTGTGCTCCAACAGTTCGTCCCTGCCAGAGGTCGCCGGTGAGGCCGCACTGATGTGCGCACCGATGGATGTTGATGAGCTGACCCGGCTGCTTGAGCGCGGGCTCACCGACGAATTATGGCGTGAGACCGCAGTACTCAAGGGAATGAAACACGCACGAGGTTTTTCCTGGGAACGATGCGCTCAAGAAACCCTGCAGGTCTATCAAAGAGTAGTCAACGGAAAATGATCAAGGTTCTGCATTTCTTCAAAACCTACTACCCGGAAACCATGGGTGGTATCGAGCAAGTCATTTTCCAGATCGCGCAAGGCGGTGCCGAACACGGCTTTTCCTCTGAGGTGCTCTACCTCAGTGAACGCGGTGCGGCTCGCAATGAGCGCGTCGGCAACCATGTCACCCACCGTTCGAAACTGGATTTACATGTTGCTTCGACAGGATTCTCGCTGTCGGCAATCAAGGATTTTTCGCAGTTGGCGAAAGAAGCTGACGTGGTTCATTACCATTTCCCGTGGCCATATATGGATCTGGTTCATTTTGCGACCCGTCACGGTAAGCCATCTGTCGTCAGCTATCACTCCGATATCGTCAAGCAAAAGACGCTGCTGAAGCTTTATCAGCCATTGATGAACCGTTTCCTGTCCAGCGTGGATTGTATTGTTGCGTCCTCGCCTAATTACGCACAAAGCAGTCCGGTACTAACCCGATTCAGGGATAAGGTCGAGATCATTCCGTATGGGTTGGACAGGACTACTTACCCCGTTGTATCTGAGGAAAAACTTGCTTATTGGCGCAATAAAGTCGGTAGTAAGTTTTTTCTTTTTGTAGGCGCACTGCGTTACTACAAGGGGCTCAACTATTTGCTTGACGCGGCAAAAATAACCGGGTTGTCGGTGGTGATACTTGGGCGAGGGCATCAAGAGGACGAACTCAAGGAGCAAGCTTCACGTCTTGGCCTTTCCAACGTGCAATTTCTTGGTGGCCTTGGTGACGAGGACAAGGCTGCACTGCTGACGCTGTGTCATGCGTTTGTGTTTCCGTCACATCTGCGTTCGGAGTCGTTTGGTATCTCCTTGCTTGAAGCGGCCATGTATGGGAAACCTCTGATTTCCTGTGAAATCGGGTCGGGGACCACTTATATCAACATCGCCAATGAAACAGGGCTGGTTGTTCCACCTCAGGATGTGGGAGCGCTTGCCAGTGCGATGAAGATGCTGGCGGAGGACACTACGCTTGCTCAGCGAATGGGTAAGCGAGCTCTGCAGCGGTATCAGGATGTGTTTTCTGCCGACTCAATGGCTGCTGCATACGCAGCTATTTACCGTAAATTGGTGCAGTAGCATTTAAGACAGTGCGGCTTTCCTGAAAAACCAAATCTATGGCTCGTAGAATCCCTTGCATTAACGTATGCGATCCATAAATCCCACCTACCGTATGGCCGCGGTATGAAGTCAGATATCCGAGTCGGATACATGCTCCACTTAAGTTCTTACCCCAAACAACCGGTCGGCTATCTGCCGACCTCGCTCCAACCCTTCAGCCGTCAACCAAATCGATTTGTTCTTGTTCACCGGATTACTGATGAAACCATGTTCATGTAATCGGTTCATGGTCTCGAAGTCGAACCCTTTCCAAGCATTGCCGTTATCAAAGCTGAAGGTTGCCAACAGGGCAAGCACGGCTTCTTCAATCAGTTTATCGTCGTATTCCATGATCGTTGCTCCGTTCGTACTCTTTAAGCTCACCGTAAACCCCGCCAGCCATCAAGATAAATAGCGCGTTTAACTACGCGATACCGGCGAGCAGTTCCAGGGCAGTAAAGCTTCGTAATCCTCAACCGAAGAAGCCGTCGGCAGGCGCTCAAGTGCGTGGCGCAGCCACGCATAGGGCTCTTGGCCGTTGGCTTTGGCTGTCTCGACCAGGCTGTAAAGTTGGGCACTGGCCGTCGCGCCTTTGGACGTGTCGCTGAACAACCAGTTCTTCCTTCCGATCACGAAGGGCCTGATGGCGCGTTCGGCAGGGTTGTTGTCGATCGGCAAGTAGCCTTCCTCGACATACCGCGCAAGTTTGTTCCAGTTGTTGGCCAGATAACTGATGGCTTTGCCCAGGGCGTTCTGAGCTGTGACCTGAGGCTGTGTCTTTTCCATCCAGTTTTTCAACTGAGCCAGCACCGGCAGGCTGTGCGCGTGACGACCGGTTTTACGCTCGCCGTCGTTGCCGGCCTGTAGATCGCGTTCGATGCCATAAAGCTTGTTGATCAGGTTCAGCGCGATGTCGGCACGTCCCGTCTTGCCTTTGGGCTGCACTTTTTGCGCTTCGACGAATTTGCGCCGTGCATGCGCCCAGCAACCTAGACGTTCAACCCCGTCCTGCGCGCCCAGCGCGTTGTAACCGGCGCAATCATCGGTCATCACATATCCGCGATAGCCATCAAGCAGGCGCGTCGGCACCTCCTGCGCCCGGCTGGTGGAGTAGTCGAAAAGGATCACTGGCTTGTCGGGCGGGCCACCGGTTTGCACCCACATCCAGGACTGGCTGCTGGGTTCCCGATCCTGCTCTTTCAACACCTGCACGCGGGTTTCATCGCAGTGGATGATTCGGCTTTCCAGCAACTGGTCGCGCATTAAATTCAGCAGTGGCTGCAAGTGTTCGCCGCACTGGATAACCCAGCGGGCCAGGGTCTGGCGCGGGATATCGATGCCATGGCGGCCCAGCACTTTTTCGAAACGGTGAAGCGGTAAACCGTCCACGTATTTGGTGGTCAGCAGCATCGCCAGCACGCTTGGGCTGGCCATACTTTTTTCAATCAACTGAGCGGGCTTGTCCGCAGTGACCGGTGCCGTTTCACAGGCACGGCAACCGTAAACCTTACGGACGTGTTTGATCACGCGGATTTGCATCGGCACGATTTCAAGCTGCTCGCTGACCTCCTCGCCGATGGCGTGTTTGCGGCAGCCGCAGGCACAAGTCAGTTCACGCTCGGGCAGTTCGTGGATGATTTCGATACGGGGGAGATCGGCCGGCAGCGGCTTGCGCTTGCCACGCCGCTGGGTCGGCGCAACAGCCTCTTCTTCTGCGGCTTCATCAATGGGTTCGACGACGCTTTCCACCTCATTGAACAGGGCCAACTGCGGCGTTGCCGGATCAGCCGTTTGCTCGGACTTGCGTCCGAACAGGCGCTGACGTAACAGCGCATTTTCTTCTTCGAGGAAACCGACTCTGGACTGCATCTTCGCAAGCATCTGCTTGAGCAATTCAGGATCATCGGGGAGGTTTTCGGGCATGGAAATCATGCCCTGGATTATACCGAATCAGGCCACGTATCGAGGCGTCAAAACCTGATGAGGACGGTTGCGCCACAGATCAAAACCATCAAGTAGCCAGTTCAGTTCCTGGACAGTCAGGATGATCGCTTCATCGTTGGCATCGGGCGATGTTTTAAATCGTTCGGATTCGAGGCGCTTGAGCCAAAGGCAGAAGCCGTTGCGTTCCCAATACAAAATCTTCACGCGGTTGCGTGGCTTGTTGAGGAAGACGAAAAGCACAGGGTCGAATACAGCGACTTTGATATCCAGTTCGACCAGCGCGGCAAGGCCATCAATGGATTTTCGAAAGTCCACGGGTTTGGGGTAGAGATAGACTTTTTCGACTTTGGCATCGGGTCGCATCATGGCGGGCTGGCTCCTGAGGGAATCGGGAGCAAAGCATCCGGGATCAACTAAGCGCTTTGAATGTGGGGTTCATGGAGCGCTTACCTTTGATATCGTCGTATGCTGGGAGTAATAGGTGGTCTTGCTTGTGAAGTCAACGAGCCTGGATTCGTTGACTTCACAAGAAATTTAGTATTCGGCCGAGGCTTGACTGGTATTGCTCCGCCTTTATGGGTGCATCTCCAGATCTTTAAGAATGACGTCGGTCAGTGCTGTTTTAGCGACGTAGACCGATGCTATGGAAGTCAAGTGTGTTGCGTCGAAGGTCACCAGCCCGCTCTTACGATCATTCCCTAAATAGGTAATGCAACCGTCTGTATTACAAAATAGATCGGTCATTGAGAAGTACTCAAAGCCGCCTTGGCCGCTGCCATACTTTGCTTTAAGTGAGGCGTCCACTTCAAATGCGGAACGATCCAAGTCGTTAATTATTCGCCTTGGCGTGAACGGCCAATACTTTCTTGTAATGATCTGATAGAGACTAGCCTGATATTTTGGAACAGGGCCTGCGATTACGATATGAGGCACGCCATAACTTTTTATCAATTTTGTAATCTCTTTGTAGTCATTTACAGTGTCATGTCCTGTTATTTGCGCAATAACGACTACATCGGGAACTTCCTTCTTTATAACCTCGAGCGCTGTTTGGTTAGAGACCCGGCAGTACTCTGCTTCAGTTGAAGATTTATCGGAAAGATTCGGAAAGCATCCCGAGCTGGCAATTTGAAGAATAGAAACGCTGTCGGGTAGGGTCTGCTGAAGGCCATAGTTAAGTTGTTGGACGTGCGAGTCACCCCATAAAAGTATTTTTTTGTTAGACGTTGGTGTGTAACAGCTTGGGTCTATACTTTTTGCGGGAATATTTGTGGCATGCCCTTTAAAAAAGCTCTTTGTATCGTAAAAATCGCAGTCCATGCGGAAGCGAGCAGCTGTCTGGTTGTTTGTAAAATAATTCCAGTCAGGAGCCGAATTAGAGAATGACTGCGCAAACTCTTCACGGTCTTTTTGTCGAAAGGGAAATCCTTCATTTACGACAGTTAATATCGCAACAGAAACGAATATGACGGCTGTCACTAATAATGCGTTAAAAGTAATCGTCGGGTTTGATTTTGCTCTAAACGGTTTTTCTACAAAAAGGTAGGTGGCCCACGCAAGTCCTACGCTTGCCATAATAGCCACTATTCTAGTTTGTGGGCTTGGTACTTCAGATTCGATAATTCGGGAGAATGTAAGTATCGGCCAGTGCCACAGGTACAGTGGGTAGCTAATAAGGCCGATCCAAACAGCAACTCGGTTACTAAAAAGATATTTATTGACTACTGCCTTCGGGCCGGCAGCTATGACTAGCACCGATCCCAATACTGGGGGAATTGCCCAATACCCTGGAAACTGCAAATTTTTATTGATAAATATAATGGAAGCCGCCAGCAGCCCAAGACCGAGAAGGGAGACTACGTGGGGAATCATCAAAGATGGGGGCGCTGATTTCTTTGTCATGTCGATGTAGGCTAGCGCACTACCACATAAAAGCTCCCAGAAGCGGTATTGTGGTAGGAAAAATGTGGCAGAGGTGTTATTTGAAACTTCGATGATGTTGAGGGATAGGGAGGTCAATAGCATTAGCACAATAACTATCAGTGCGTTTTGATTCCAGCGCCAGATGCACAAAGCGATAATTGGAAAGGCTAGATAAAATTGCTCCTCCACGCCAAGTGACCATAAGTGCGTAAGGGGTTTTAGCTCCGAGCTGATGTCAAAATAGCCGGACTCTTGAAACAAAATGATGTTCTGTACAAAAGCCAATCCCGCGGCTATGTGTTTGTTTAGCTGTTGGAACTCAGTTGCCAGCAGTGTTATCCAGCCAAACGTGAATGTTGCAGCTAGTACGAGAAGTAACGCAGGAAATATTCGTCGTACACGACGTCTGTAAAAATCATAGAAACTGAACGTGCCACTTTCCAAGTTTCGGAAGATAATACTTGAGATTAGATAGCCGGAGATGACAAAAAAAACATCGACTCCTACAAATCCACCTGGAACCAGGGTAGAGAAGGCATGAAAGATAACTACGGCAAGGATCGCAAAAGCCCTTAAGCCATCGATATCGGGGCGGTAGACCGGATGATAGCTCAAGTTTGTTGATCTAGGGACGGCGGAGTTTTTGTCTATGCGCAACATTTGAAAATATGATCCCTTGGGTGTCCATGCTTCATCGTGGCGGTGAGGTGCCTGAGTAAACTCATTTTTCGGGGACTATCGCATGTGCGTGAAACACTGAATCCCAATCAAGCCGGCATCTTAAGGGGCGGGACGCCAGTCGACAATTGATTTTTCCTTAGAATAAATCCTACCAGCGGTCGATGCGGTCGATGCGGTCAACACGTCCTTGCGGGCACCAGCTTTCAATTTGGTGTGAAGCAAACCTGACAGTGATCGGCAAGGCTTGTAGAATTCCTGCTGTCGTAACGGCTCCCTCGGTCATCGGTCCTCAACTCCATAATATGCGGTCAAGAAATGGCTAACAGAATCACGGGTAGAATCGTTTTTCTCGATGTTATGCGGATATTTGCATTCATCAGTGTGCTCATTGCTCACAAAATGTATGACTCACTTGCTTTTGCCTCCACTAATGAGGCGCTCCATATAACTGTCAGGTATTTCGCACAGTCCCTCCTTCCGTTGTGCTATGGCGGTGCTGCTGGTGTTGTGGTGTTTTTTCTGACGTCTGGATACATCATCACTCACGTCCTTCAGTCAGAATCTACGCTTGAATTTTTGCTAAAAAGAGTGTTCAGGATTTATCCCCTCTTTATAGTAGCAGTAGTGATGGAGGCATTACTCGATCATTATCTGAAGGCAATTGCATTCCCCCCTCTTTCGGTGTGGGTGCCAAGGCTTCTTTTGATTGGTGATTTCTTCGGTACTCCTTTGGCTCTAGGAGGGGTTGAGTGGACGCTTAGACTGGAGATTGCTTTCTACATAGTCATGGCAGTTCTCAAGGCCTTAGGTTTATTCAACCACCCAAAATACGTGCCTCTTGTTTTCATAGCCATTGCTGGTGGAGTCTTTCTACTTCCGCCTTTTCCTAGCACTGGAGGTCTCCCCCTGGCGTATCAATCAATTTATGCATCATTTCTGTTTATGGGCGCCTGCATTTATCTTTGGGAAGCCGGGAAGTCTGATAAAAATCTATGCATCGCTACCATTTTTATTCTTTTTTGCTGTTTTCTTTGGATGGTTGCTAAATATCAACCGCACTGGAAAGAGTTTAATTATGGACTTTATGCCACTGTCATCTTCCTCTTGGGTTGGAGCTTGCGAGACCGAATTCAAGATGGGCCTTTGATACGACTGGTTTCCAATCTGACATTCTCTGTCTACCTATTTCATAATTGGTTATGGGGGTATATTTCCTCTTTCATCGATTATTGCGGGCTGACATTCATTCCTGAAAAATTCCAAATACTGGCAGTGTTGTTTTCAGTATGCTTCGCTTTACATAAGAGTGTAGAGAAGTACGGCCTGCGTGCAGGTCGAATGTTTTTGAGGACGTACAGTAATTTTTCGTTACGAAAGACCACCTTGGAAACATCCGAACGGTTGGACGAGAGTAGGGCAAGCTATGGCGAAGGCAGACTGTCGTAAAGATGGAATAGCCTTAGCTATGGTGACCACTCAATGAGGCCCATATTCAAAAGCGCCCCTGAGGTCTGATGCCGGGCTCCAAAAAAACACCCAACGAAAACGTGGCCCCCGCAGGGTGTGGGGGCAGGGCGCTGCGAGCAACAGCCTGCCAGTGTTGGCTCAGTTGAAAAGCTGGCCGGAAAAGACGCAACCTCAAGTGACAACGCAAAGTGCCTTGGGCAAAGCGGTCGGCGACCTGGCAAGCAACTGGACCAAACTTGAACAGTGCGTCGAGGCCGACTACTTGCCAATCAACAATAACCGTAAGCGCGCCACCTAATCAAAATAGGCGGTGCGCTTAGCGAGGCGATGCGGGTGAGCAATTCCAAGGCAGCAAAGCTTCGAAATCTTCAACCGAAGTAGCTTGTGGCAGGCGTTCAAGTGCGTGGTTGCCGCAAGCCGCGACAGTAGAGGACTTCGAGGCTTTGCTGCCGTGGAACGGTACGCCAGAGATGCCACGGTGTTGGCGCTGATTGAAAACTGACCCACCCTGCCGATTGAAAATTGACCCAGGGCGGATTGCTGATTTTTGCATCAACAACTGTGGATAAGCTTAGCAGCAGTGCCCTGCTGACATAGGCACTAAGCCCCACCGCATATAGGCATGCGGCAGGGTATTCCCGGTGTTGATCAAAACGGTTCATCGTCCTCTGTACCGTCATCGTCCTTGCGCTTTCGCTCACGTGATTTGATCTTTGTCTGGTCGACCAAGCTGC
Organism: Pseudomonas sp. P1_F1_2; assembly: GCF_056405815.1. NCBI lineage: Bacteria > Pseudomonadati > Pseudomonadota > Gammaproteobacteria > Pseudomonadales > Pseudomonadaceae > Pseudomonas > Pseudomonas sp. P1_F1_2. The sequence goes on from NZ_JBFUBK010000005.1 coordinate 92,540, forward strand.
TGTGTTGTAGGCGGTAGGACTCGTTGCCCGTTTCGACGATGTGGCAGTGGTGTGTCAGCCGATCCAACAACGCTGTGGTCATCTTGGCGTCGCCAAACACGCTCGACCATTCCGAGAAGCTGAGGTTGGTCGTGATGATCACGCTGGTGTGCTCGTATAGCTTGGACAACAGGTGAAATAACAGGGCGCCACCGCTTTGGCTGAAGGGCAAATACCCCAGTTCATCGAGTATCACCAGGTCTGTGCGAAGCAGCCCTTGAGCGATTCGGCCTGCCTTACCCTCGTATTTTTCGCGCTCCAGCAAATTGACCAGATCCACCGTGGAGTAGAAGCGCACGCGTTTGTGATGCGTCGTGATCCCGGACACGGCCAAGGCGGTGGCCAGATGCGTTTTACCTGTTCCAGGCCCGCCGATGAACACGACATTCTGCGCGGTATCGGTGAACTCCAGGCTGGACAGATCCCTGACCAAGCGGGCGTCTGCGCTGGAAGCGCTGAAGTCGAAGCCTGCCAAATCACGATGCATGGGGAGTTTGGCCATGTTCATCTGATGATTCACAGAGCGTACGGCGCGATCTGCATGTTCCTGTTGAAGCAGATGTTCGAGCAGCCATTTCGACGAGGTCGTTGAGGATTCTCCTTGCGAGGCCAGCTCTTCCCAGGCGCTGGCCATGCCATGCAGTCGCAGTTCTTTGAGTTCCGCCATAAGATCACGCATTGCGAGTCTCCTCATCGGTGGTACGGAGCCGGTCGTAGCGTGCCGTATTGGCGACAGGCGCTATCTTGAGTTGAAGGCTGGTTTCGGCGGACGGAGGGGCGGCTGTCGATGTCAGTCGAGCCAGGACATTCAGGATGTGTTCGGCGCTCAAGCTGCCTGATTCAAGTACTAACTCCACAGCCACCAACACGGCATCGAGCCCGGCGATGGGAACAGCAGCCAGTACCTGCGTCATGACTCGATCACCGTTGGTGTGACGCCTTAGACCGCGCTTTAGCAGTTGCAACGGCTTCGGCAGATCAGCAAAAGGAGCACCATTGCGCAGTGCGCCCGGCTTGCGCTCGACGCACAGCTTCATGTGGGAGACCTGGATGCGTCGAAACAGGCCGCCGATCAGCAGACCTTTTTCGCTCCAGTCGAACTGAAAGGCCTCGCCGAGTGCGAACGTCAACGGTACAAAGGCCCGTAAGGATTTGCCTTGCTCACCGCGCCACGAACGTATGAAGGCGGTGAGCTGGCTATAGCCGCCGTCGTAACCCTCGGACTTGATCTGCTCGAAGAGCGCTTTGGCGCTCCTGCGGTTGTGCTTTGCCCGAAACGAATCGGCTTTGAGCGCTTGCTCCAGCGTCTGGTGAAACGGACTGAGTTTGTTGGAGGCTGCGCACCGCAGGTACGCCGGTTGAGTGGCTTCGGGGGCTCTGACCCATTTTCGGATGGTGTTTCTCGACAGCCCGGTACGCTTGGCTATCTGATGCAGCGACAGCTTGTCGCGAAAATACATGCGCCGAATTTTGCCCATCATTTCCATGCTGATCACCCTGGGTTCTCCTGCTCAAAAATTGAGCAGAAACAGTTGAACACCTGGGTCAGTTTTCAGTCGGCAGAACAGCCTTTACTGGGTCAGTTTTCGGTCAGCGGCAACAAATGTGGGGTTCATGGAGAGCTTACACAGTTAGTGCATCGATCCGACTTGGCCTAGTCAGGTGCGCTTTGGGGCAGTAGTTCAGGTTCTCTGCGACTCAAGTGAGTTGTCCAGAGCCATGTTTAGCACTGGTGAAAAATCGTCAGAAACTTGACTTTCGCAGGAGGGAATGCGGGAGTTACTGCCGGGTAATTACCATGTGCATCTCCAAGCAAAACAATGCTCATGGCAGGTTTAGGTCTAGCGAGAGATGGGCAATTCGGCGGCTGCCTTTGTAAGGGATAACTGATAGTATTCAGGAAATTTTGGGGGGAACATGATGCCATTGGCCGTTGAAAGATTTGGAGCAATCCCTGCATTGACAGGGCTAAGGTTCTTTGCTGCATTGATGGTGTTTTTTTCTCATTACCCTATCCCTGGGTCAAGCGGTAAAGCGGCGATGATTCAAAACTCGGGGTATGCGGGTGTTACATTTTTCTTTGTTCTTTCTGGATTCATAATTGCTTATAATTATTTGGATAAGTTTGAGAGTGACGTTCGATCATCTACCGTTCCATATCTCATCGCCAGGTTCTCTAGAGTTTATCCGCTGTATATTTTCTGCATCCTCTATGCATGGTTAAATACTGGCGCCAATACTCCACTTTTAGTCTACTTGTCGGCCACCCAGGCATGGAGTGATGATGTCTATGTGGCCATGGGGTTAAATGGGCCTGCGTGGAGTATTAGTGTTGAGGTATTTTTATACTCGCTTTTTCCGCTGATTATCCCACTGCTAAAATACATTGGGGTGCTGGCATCAAAAAACCGTCTATTAATTTTTATGGCAGTTATTGTTGCTGCGCAGTTTTTTCTTGCTCTCTATTTTTCATTGTCCGGAAAAGGCCTTCTTGAATCAGTAGATCCTGGTTCGGCCCATAGGTGGTTATACCGAGCACCCATCAATAGAGTACTAGACTTTTGTCTTGGTATTTCAGCTGCGATTTATTATCGGAGGTATATGCGGATCACTGCGATGTCATCGCGAGCGTGGGAAGTAATTACCTATGTAGCGATTGGGGTCATTTTTTTTCTTATGACGTGGTCGTTGAATTATTACTCTTCATTTAGTTGGGATGCGTCATATGCATTGCCATTTACACTCGTAATTCTTAGCTTGGTGGTAGCTCGGCAGTCGGTAATTAGCCGTATTCTTTCGTCTCCTAAAGTTGTGTTATTGGGAGAGGCGTCCTTTGCGTTCTATTTAATTCATACACTGGTTAGAGGCTTATATGTGGTCCAGCCAAATGTATCGCTGGCTCAGTCCCTATTTCACGAGGCTTTTTTCCTAGTGATTCTGACTGCTCTTTCAATTGGACTCCATATTGCTATAGAGAAACCGGCCCAGAAATTTATTAGAGCACTGAGCAGGACAAGGAGTGCTGCAGTGGTCTCCCTTGGAGAGCCATCAGCGACAACGGTGGCACCTATTGTTGCAGGGCAGGGGGCACCGACCAATCGGGAGCGGCCAGAGTTAGGTTAACCCGATACATCGAACACCGTACAGCTCCCATTTTTTGAGTGAGGCAGTGTTAGCATCTGTGATGGCGTCAGGACCGACCGCATCTTGCCGCGAGGCAGTGGCAAGTGTCGGTTGTATCAGTAAAACATCTCGTGGGGAGTATTCGCAGCTTTGATCTCTTTCGTGCTCGGTTGACACGGTATTGAAGCTGCGAACACCCCAGTTAGATCGTAACCGCTCCATAAACCCCGCATTCAAAGTCACCGCCAGCATCCCCGATGCTGTACTCCCGATTCCTTTCCGGAGCCAGCACCTGATGATGCGCCCTGACGCAAAAGTCGAAAAGGTCTATCTCTACCCTAGGCCCGTCGACTTCCGAAAATCCATCAATGTCCCGGCTGCTCCAGTTTCACATCAACCATCGCCTGCTGAGGTATTGGTCGTGAATCAGGCCGCGCAGGCAGTGATGATGGTGTAGGCTTCTCAGTCCATGCGCCCTTGTTCATGGTATTCCAACTTAGCAATGCCACTAATGACGAAGCCTTAAAGGCGAAGGCGTTGCAGGCCTATTACCGAGGCCTGCAGGCAGTTGATATCAGTGTTGTATCTCCAAATTGGCCAGTGCTATCGGCTTAACGATAAGTCGCAATCTCTAAGCAGATATTACGGCTATTGGCTTACCAGAAAGCATTTTCTTTATTGTTGCCTGTAATGGTTTTTCAATGGCCATGTGAAGACCTATTGAAATGCAGGAAACAATTACAAGGAAAATTGCAAGATGCGCTAGCTGGTGCATAAGCGAGGCTGTTGGCAACTCGGTGTAAAGGGGGCGTAAAATTGCATGTATTAGATAGAATGCAAATGATGACTCTCCCAAGAGAATCATTCTTGGCCCCGATAAGGCTTTGGCTATTCTTGAATTCTGATTAATGGCTATGCCAAGTATCATTATCGCGAACAGCGCAGCGTAAGAAGCATCCCAGCTAAATGCTGATAAGAAGTTTTTTTCCCAGCCCATGAGCGCCACGATCAAAATTAATGATACAGCAACGGCTGCGCTCCATGATTGCTGTTGTTTTTGGGATGGGATGAAATGACGTTTGTAATAGATAGCTGCCGCGATACCTAAGCAGAAGTCAAAAAACCGCGTCGCCGGCATGCGATAAAGCCATCTGTGTGCTGAGTCTGGGCTAATCGACGTCAGTTCGACTCGTCCCGGCATGGAGAAGTAGGCGGCAAGGCAAAGCTGAGCGGCAAAAGCAGACGCTGCGAAAATTAATAGTTTGCTGTGTGAGTTAATAACATTGAGCTTGCTCAATACAGGTATGAGCAATGGGAATGTCAGGTAAAGGAATATTTCTACACTAATGCTCCATGCTGGCCCATTAATGCCAAACGCAAAGTAAACGTCATCGCTCCATGCTTGAATCCCTGTGAGATATGGGAGTATAGGTGTATCTAGTCCTGAGTTTACCCAAGGGTAAATTATACAGAGTGCGTAAAGCGGGTAGATCCTGGCAAATCTAGAAATAAGGTACGGGAGAGTGCTTCCTATTGGTTCTGATTCGAATTTTTCCAGATAGTTATAAGCAATAATAAATCCAGAAAGAACAAAGAAAAACGTTACGCCGCTATATCCTGATCCTTGGACTCGTAAAGCCCAGCCGCCTAGTCCCGGAATATTGTAGTGTGAAAAAAACACCATAAGAGCTGCAGCAAACCGAAGTCCGGTTAATGCTGGAATCGCTCCCGATTTATTGGATGCTATAGTCATCATGCCCTCCTAAATTTCGCGGGATTCTACAGCAATCTGGATTTAACAGAGCGGAGAACCGCGTGCCCATCACAGCGCAGCAGTTGCTGCAGATCCTCCTGAACTCCGGCAGCCAAGCCGGCGTTTTTGTTCCTGTCCTAAATACCGCCATGGGCGCGTACCAGATCATCATCAAGCAGCGGATCGCTGCCTTTCTGGCGCAGGTTGGGCATGAGTCGCGGCAGTTGACCCCGCTGGTCGAGAACCTGAACTACGGCGCACCTGGACTGATGGCGAATTGGCCGAGTCGGTTCCCGGCGGCGCTGGCCGCACTAGTCGCCTGACAGCCGCAGCAGATCGCGAACATCGCCGATGCCTCGCGCGCGGGTAATGGTGATGCATCTTCCGGTGATGGCTGGAATTATCGTGGTCGCGGCCTGATCGTATGCGATCCATAAACCCCACCTACCCCAAAGTGAGGTGACTGTTTACCGTGGGATCTCTGGCGAGCAGTTCCACGGCAGCAAGGCTTCGTAGTCTTCCACCGACGAGGCGTGCGGTAACCGCTCCAGTACGTGGCGTAGCCACGTATAGGGTTCCAGGCCGTTGACCTTGGCGGTTTCGACCAGGCTGTAGATCTGGCCGCTGCGCCCTTGGGGGTGTCGCTGAACAACCAGTTCTTGCGCCCGATGACAAACGGCTTTATCGCTCTTCGGCGGCGTTGTTGTCGATGGGTAAAAAACCGGCTTCCACGTAGTCCAGCCGGCTCCAGTTGTTCGCCAGATACTGCCCCGCCTTACCCAGAGCACTTTGGGCCGGAACCTGCGGCTGGTTATATCCAGCCAGTTCTTCAACTGAGCCAGGATTGGCAGGCTCTTTTCCTGACGAGCCGCGAAGCGTTGTTCATCACTGGCGTCCTTGAGTTGCTGTTCGATGCGGCACAGCTTGTTGATCATCGTCAGCGCGATATCAGCGCGGCCCGTCTGACCCTTGGACTGCACTTTTTGGGCGTCCACGAACGTGCGTCGATGGGCCATGCACGCTAGCCGCTCCACGCTCGGCTGCAGTGCCAAGGCGTTGTAGCCCGCGTAATCATCGGTCATCACGTAGCCGAGATAACTTTCAGGCAGGCGCAACGGTACTTCCTGCTCACGGCTGGTGGTGTAGTCGAACAACACAATTTTATGGTCTGGCGGGCCGCAGGCCTGCCCTCACATCCAGGGCTGACTGGTCGGATCGCGATCCGGTTCTTTAAGGACCTGGACGCGGATTTCGTCGCAGTGGATCACCGGACTTGCCAGTAAGCGGTCGCGCAGCAGCTTGATTTGTTCTTTCAGGTCGACAATGTGACCTTCATGGGCTTGCAGCACTTCGGCTGTTTTAGCCTGACGAGCCAGCACCTCAAGCAACAACTGCTTGAGCAAAACAGGATCATCAGGACGGTCGTCGGGCAGGGAAAACATGGCTCGGATTATAACGGCTCAGGCTACAAATCGCGGCGTCAAAACCTGATGCGGACGGTTGCGCCACAGATCAAAACCGTCGAGTAACCAGTTGAGTTCCTGAACACTTAACACAATGGCTTCGTCCGTGAGATAGGGGGAGGTTTTAAAGCGCTCGGACTCGAGGCGCTTGAGCCAAAGGCAGAAGCCGTTGCGCTCCCAGTGCAGGATCTTCACTCGGTTACGGGGTTTGTTGAGGCACACGAAAAGCACCGGTTCGAAGTATGCGATCCATAAACCCCACCTACCGTATGGCCGCGGTATGAAGTCAGATATCCGAGTCGGATACATGCTCCACTT